>NZ_CALPCT010000005.1:0-110054 GCF_943193075.1 Streptococcus caecimuris
ACAGCCCTACTCAACTGTGCGGAGGTGGGACGACGAAATCGAATTCTAACGAATGACCGATTTCTGTCCCACTCTCTCTCATAAACGATTCATTTGATGAGTCCCTTTAGTCATCAGACTCTGCAAATACTTGAGTGGCTTTGACTGCTTTCTTCCATCCCTTGTACAATTTCTCTTTGCGAGCTTCATCCATCTTGGGTTCAAAGATTTGGGCTGCTCCATGAAGAGATTTTAATTCATCTAAGTCCTTCCAATAGCCTACTGTCAGACCTGCTAGGAAGGCTGCCCCTAAAGCCGTTGTTTCCAAGTTTTTCGCGCGAGCAATCGCGATTCCAAGAATATCTGCCTGAAACTGCATTAAGTAATCATTTTTCGCTGCTCCTCCGTCTACTTTTAGGACAGGAATAGGAGTCTTGGCATCTACCTGCATGGTGTCGATAATATCGCGTACTTGGTAGGCAATAGATTGAAGGGTTGCTTTGATAAAGTCTTCCTTGGTCGTTCCTCGGGTAAGTCCAAAGACAGAACCACGCGCCTCTTGATTCCAGTATGGGGCTCCAAGACCCGTAAAGGCAGGGACCACATAGATTTCATCCTGGTTCTGGGACTTCAGAGCATAGGCTTCAGATTCAGGAGAACTGTCGATCATACGCAGGCCATCACGAAGCCATTGAATAGCACTTCCAGCTATAAAGATTGATCCTTCTA
Organism: Streptococcus caecimuris; assembly: GCF_943193075.1. NCBI lineage: Bacteria > Bacillati > Bacillota > Bacilli > Lactobacillales > Streptococcaceae > Streptococcus > Streptococcus caecimuris. The sequence goes on from NZ_CALPCT010000005.1 coordinate 709, forward strand.
ATGCATAGTAGACCTTGCCATTGATCCCATAACCAATCGTCGTCAGCAGGTTATTTTCTGACAACTGCATCTCTTCACCTGTATTCATAATGATGAAGGATCCAGTTCCATAGGTATTTTTGACCATACCAGGTTCAAAAGCCAATTGACCAAAAAGGGCAGCTTGCTGGTCTCCTGCCATCCCTGCAATCGGCACTTGTCCACCGTAGAAATGGAAAGGCGCTGTCTTGCCATAAATCTCAGAGTTTGAACGAACCTCAGGAAGCATGGCTTTAGGAATGTTGAGAATGTCTAAGATTTCATCGTCCCATTTCAGTTCCTTGATATTGTAGAGCATGGTACGGGCAGCATTGGAATAGTCTGTCACATGGGCTGCTCCATCCGTCAGCTTCCAGACTAGCCAAGTATCAATGGTCCCAAAGAGCAATTCTCCTTTTTCAGCTCTTTCTTGCGCCCCATCAACATGGTCCAAGATCCAACGGACTTTAGTCGCTGAAAAGTAGGCATCGATGACCAAACCTGTCTTTTGGTGGAAGGTTTCTACATAGCCTTGGTTTTTGAGCTCTTCAGCCAGTGGAGCAGTTTGTCGTGATTGCCATACAATAGCATTGTAAATGGGAAGACCCGTATTCTTATCCCAAACAACTGTCGTTTCCCGTTGATTGGTAATGCCGATCGCCTCGATTTGATTGGGCTTGATGCCACTTTCAATAAAGACTTCAGCGATCACCGACTGTACAGAGTTCCAAATCTCATTAGCATTGTGCTCCACCCAACCAGCCTGCGGAAAAATCTGAGTGAATTCCTTTTGGCTAGAGCTAACTTGCTCGCCTTTTTTGTTAAAAATGATGGCTCGCGAACTAGTGGTTCCCTGGTCAATCGCCATGATATAGGTTTCTGGTGACATAAACTGTCCTCCTAAATTAGGTACTTAAACATCTTGTTCTTTCATAAACTAGTATACTCTATTTCATCTAGGATTTGTATCCATTTTTTTAATAAATTACTGTCTAAATTTTCCTTCTGCTTCTAACTCTATCAGATCAAATTAAAAGAGCCCTAAGGCTCTTCCTAGTATTTCAAATGCTTATCAAGATCTGCTCTAATCTAACCGATTTAAGAACTCCATGGTCGGACTGTCCTGGTAAAGTTCTTTGAGAGGAATCTTATGATAGGCAGAAATCTCTTCCGATGTCACACCGTAACGAATCAGGAGATCATAAATACGATTTAAATCATGATGTAATTCATCCGTAATGAGGACATTATCGCTCGTTTCTTTTGTTTTCCAATAATAAGATGGCAGAACTTCCTTGGTTTCTATTAAAATAGTTTGCAATAAAGTTCCCCCATGACTATCCTTCTGAGAGATATCGGCTCCAAGTTCTAACATTTTTTTAAAAACCTTGAAGGATTGGTCAGCCTTTTCCTTAGACGAATACATCTCATATTGACCATTCCAACGTTTGATCATGCGCCTGCAGTCAAATACAGCTCTTCCACCGGCAGTTTGGATGACCGGTTGACAGAATGGATTTAGCTCTGTAGGTTCTTCAATAAAGTTAAGATCGGCCCCTCTATCAATGAGTAAGTCTGCAATATCTAAATGTCCCGATTTAATAGCGACTTGAAGGAGCGACTGTCCTTGATCTCTTTTAGGTTTGTCACCCGAAACAGCATTGACTTCTTCAGGCTTTTTATCCAATATCTGACGGACTCCTTCGATATCTCCTCTTCGCAATAACTGAAAGGTTTTTTGCATGGTCTTTCCCCCCTTACCTAGTAAATAAATATCAGACTGTGTTAAAACTATGGTCCTACCTCTAGTTTCTTCGTTAAACTGATTATACCATTTTATGGACTCTACATTGAAGTCCTAAAGGGTGAAGATGACAGACTCTCACAGAAAGAGGTTAAACTTTATTTTTCCGATTTTCGTATTGCCACTAGCCAAGAGGATAGTAGGATTTCAATAATAACTAGAAGGATAATCTGAGGAAGAGAACTCTGAACCAGCATAAGGATAGCCAGACTATCGATCAGCATATGGGCAAGGATACAAGGAACAGCACCTTTCGAGTACTCCTTGAGCGCTCCAAATAGGAAGGTATTCCCTAAAATCATCAGATAAAAGATGAGATAGTTAGACGAACCTGCTGTAATCCAAGGGAGTTGATAGATAGGAATATGCCAGAGGAACCAGACAAGGGAAAGAACCATCATTTTAGGTATAAAGTGCTTACTAAAGGAAAGATGATCTTGTAAAAACCAACGCCAACCGACTTCTTCCAGACCTCCATATAAAAAGGTCCAGGGGAAATAGAGGAAGAAGGCCAAGAGGGAGTTTCCAGTAAAGCGAACATTCATGAGCAGGATGGAGATCCCATAATAAATGACGGGGATGAAGAAAGCTAGTATCCAGGACAGATTACTTTCTTTTTGAAGAAAGACCTTTTTGAAAAATTCTCCCAGGGATTTAGTTTCACCTAAGACGATGGAAAAGCAAAGAGCCGTTATCATGGGAATCAAGTTCATTAGGATAAACAGGAGTGAGGCCCCCATACTACTCCTATCTGGGAAACACCATAGGATAACTTGCCCTACTATATATGTAGCAAAGAGGGCAGTCAGTGCATACCAGATAGCGACTGATTGTTTTGAAATAAATTTGCTCATTTTTCCTCCTTTAGAGTTACATACTTCTTTCTTGCAATCATGATTGCTAAACTAATAATAAGAATTTTACTGACGATAGATAGCCATACCTCTTCATTCACTATCATCTGAGACAAGGAATTGATACAGGCATGGGTCATGACACAGAGCCATAAATTTTGCGTTTTATGATACAAGGCGGATAAGATAAAGCAGTTAGTTAGCAGACCTACTAGAAACGGAAACAATTGAATGACAGCTAAAGAACCATCAATATAAAAGTATAGTAGATGCCAACTAGACCAGGCTAAAAAGGTGATCAAAGTAGCTGAAAGATAAGGTATTTTTTCCTGCAAAGTTGGTTGAAAGAAATAACGCCAGCCAATTTCTTCAATCCCACCAAAAAGAAGAGCCTTGAAAAAGAGCACCACTGGCAAGACAATCGATTGACTGGTAATCTTACCACCTAAGATAAATGGGAAAAAGTCGAGTATCAAGAAAACGAGTACTAAACAATAATTAGCAAAACTGTCTTTAACTTGAAAAAAATCTTTGAGAACTTGTTTAAAACTAGATTGATGGTAACTAATGCTTGCAAGACTGCCCCAAATAGCTGATGACAAGCCACCTACAATAATAGCGATGATCCCAAATGATGATGTAAAATCAACCTTGACTCCTCCTACTCTTAAAAACCAAACCAGAAGGCTGACTCCTAATACTTGACCAAAGGTCCCTAACAAATACATAGATAGGGCTTGCTTTCTACTCATTCGTGATTCCTTTTCTATTCTTTCATCTAATTCATGACTCTATTAGATTTGGAGCATCCCCCTAATCCGCATCAACCCAAAGATGGTATTGTTCACAGTGTAGACATCGAAAGAGATAGCCACACATAGAACCATCCTTGACTAAGTATTCAGCTACATCCTGAAATTCATTACGTGACTCGTATTCTGCTAAGACTTGCTCAGCAATGCCCATTTCTTCCAGTTCACGGGTGCCAACTGTCCCCAGATAGGCACAGTAGTCTTGGCAACAAGAGAGCCAATATTCGCCCTGCCAGCTACTATAGCCGGGAGTTTGACAGAAGAGGACCTGGTCTTTTTCCTTATCCATGACCCCTTGCCAATCAGCATCTTGGATAAACTCTGCTTCAAACTTCTGGGCAGCACGACCTGTAGCAATACAAGTCGGACAGAGATGGCTTAGCTCCTCCACACAATAAGGTCTCAGAACATAATAGATGGTGTGGTCTTCCCCACACGAAGGACAGGTCTTAGGCTCCCCTTCCTTAAAAGCACCAGTCCCTAGTGGATCCGGATGATAGCGGAAGGTTGGCAAGGAACTGATTTTCTCTTTATGAGCCTCTTTTTCTTTTTCAGTCAAAGGACGCGTAAGCGCAAAGCGATCTCCATGACTGAGACTCATCTTTTCTAAGGTAAAAAGCTTCTTAACTTGCTTGCGATCAGACTTGTCTACTAACTCTGAGAAGAGAGCAAAGGCACTGGCATACAAGCCCAACTCCTGATACACATCCACCAAGACCTGCTTAGCTTCTGGAGTTTCCAGTAAGGTCAGCCGATCCGCAAATTCATAGAAAGCCAGCACGCTGGATGAATCCTTATCTTGCGCTTGGAACTGCTTTTTTAAGTGGATATATTCTTTCATCGAATCATTCATAGGACTACTCGCTTTCATTTTTAAAGGAATCAAATCGCAGATCCTATTTCTACAGATGATTGTATTCTAACCTGGATCATGTACTTTAAACCCATACCTACCTGCATTTCGTTTGAGCTTCTCCACCAGCTCTTCATTCCGCTTGCTTTTTCCAAAAAAGAAGGGAATAGTCTTTCCATTTCTAAGCTCGATATAAAAAGCATAGCGAGCCCCACCACCAGATCGTCCACGAAAAATTGCATAGGTGATTTGCTTGATCTCTTTCAGTGGGATCATTCGCCGACTGAAACATAGTGCGGCATGGATATAGAAGATTCCATAGCTAATATGGAAAGGGGCAAAGAAGGGACCGCCACTAGATCTCACGATTGCCCTTCTTCTCAGGAAAAGGAGAAGACTGAAAAAGAGCAAGAAAACTAGCACATATATAATTGGAGTATACATCATCATTTTTCTAAACTCTAACACGTTACCCTTCATCCTCTATTTCATTTCAACCCATTTTTCATTGTCCATGATAAAGGGCTTAGCTAGACCTTCACCGGTGTAATCTTGGTATTTGGTCTCCAAATATTTGTAGACATCTTCCTTGGTCGCAAATTTGATGGCTTGGTATGGCTCTTCAAAGGTTAGCTTTTCAACAAAGAGATAGCCGTCCTTTGCAGGAACCAAGACACCGACGTGCCCGACAAAAAGGGTATTTCCGTCTAGGTTATCATGAACGATGACAGAAAGCATGCGGGCATTTTCATTGAACTTGAAGTGAGAAAAATACTCTTCCATCTTCTTGGCATGGACTTTGACATCCGTTGTGGCCTCTGTCGGAACCCGTGAATACAGTATGTTAAAGGCTTCCTTGTCTGCCTCATCGAAGACTTTTCCTTTGTCAATAGCATCATTGTCCACGAACAAGAGTTCACTATCCGCTTTCATCTTAGGAATCTCGATGCGATTCTTCAGCAAGGTATAACTATTGATCCGGCAGTTGGTTCCGACGAAATCGCCCTTCTGCTTGGTCCACAAGTCACTGATCTTCTCGACATTGTAGTCTGTTTTCTTGAACTTGCTGAAGTCACCCGTCAAACCGACCGAGCCAACAATGCTATCATAGTCCGTTACTAGACCAAGAAACTTGTCTACACTTTCCTTATCCAAATAAGCAGACAAGAGAGCCCGCACTTCTTCGACACTAGCCTTGCTATTGAGGTTGCTGTATGTTCCCTTGTAGTGCTCCTTGTCTGAATGGGACTGCTGAACAGTAGAGCTTTCCTGCTTTTCCTTGGATTGCTTTTGGTTGGTCCCACAAGCCGCTAAAGCAAAGATCGCCAAGGCACAGCTAGTAAGGAGCATGATTTTTTTAGATGGTTTCATAGATTGATTCCTTTTCTCTATACTAAGATGTTTTGTAACATGATACATTTCTTTTTCCTATCGAATCTCCTTCTCCTATATTATAGTTTAAAACTAGCTTTGCTCCAACTATTTTTTACGAAATGAGAAAAGTTTATAAGTAGCAAAAAAAGAGCTGGCAGACTATCCAGCTCTTCAATATGTTACAAAAATTAAAATTAAAATTATTGTTTAATTCAACCAATCTACTTGAGCATGTTCTATTGCGTACTCAGCTTCTTCTTGAGTAAATTTTCTATTTTCAACAAGTATTTCTAATATCTTTTCTTTCGAAATTTTGCTACCATTTGCATAAGATTCCGCTTCTTTCACAGCGTCCTCCTTCCAATCGAAATGACCTTGTTCTATGGCATAATCAGCCTCTTCTTGAGTAAATAGTTCAACATTTATAAGTTGCCAAACTAATTTTTCTTTTGAATAACGATACCTTTGAAGTGATTTTGCTGCTAAAACAGCCTGCTCTTTCCAGTCCATATTAAGCTTATATATAGCGTACTGGTTAGCTCCTTCTGAATAATTATAAATCTTTATTTTATTTTTGATAGCCTGCTTCGAAATAGGAGAATCCTTTGACAGTTGCTTAGCTGTTGCATATGCCCTTTTAAATTCTTCTTCTACTAAAGTTGGATGAAAAAGTTTTTTCACAAGCAAATTAAATAATAATTCTAAATCGTCCTCATTTTCATCACTTGAAGAAGTGTATTTTCTATAATCATAATTCTGTGTACTAGAACTTGAAGTAGCGTATTCTTGTTTTGATGATTCAAAATCATCCTTATTTCCATCACTTGAAGAAGAGTATTTTTGTACAGGATTAGTCAACTGTGATCCTGAACGTGAATTTATCCATTTATTATAATTTATTTCATAATCAATTACTATAAGAGCTAGCATTCCTGCAAATAATCCAAAAATTGTAAAAATAAATATCAAAAACTTTTTCATCATGACTCCCTTTACTTGTTTCTCTCCAATGAAATTTTCATCCCTCTGGAACTGCTTTCATTAGTATTATATCATGAAATATTGTTCATTTTTATTTACTAGTGTAAAAGTCTCTATGGCTAGTAAATAAAAAAGTGACTGCATTTCAACTGCAATCACTCATTCTATGTGAAATAAAAAATGACAAAGTATTATAAAATCTTATTTAATCTTGTGTTTGTTCATCTTTTCTTCAAAGATAGCTGTCATAATCTTGCGGAGCTCTTCTCCTTCTTTTTCAGGAAGGTCCCCTTGACGTTTCGCCACGGCATAGAGTTCAGGGTATTGCTTGGCTACACGCTCAACTGTCTTGGTCGTCGCATGCCCCCTGACAAAGAAAGGAATACGTTTGATCCATTCTTGCGGGACAAGAGCAAGTAATTTCTTCGCTGCTTCCTTATCAGAAAGCTCAGCCGTGCTCAATCCTTGCTTGATTTGTTCCTGTTCTTTTTCTGTAAAATCTTTTAATTCCATAGTAAACTCCTCATTTGTTTATCTAAGGACACATTATACACTTATGGAGGGGAATGTACAACTAAAGGATTTCGGAAAATAGCACACAAATGCGTCCATTAGAAATAGTTTTATACGTTTAGCTCTTCTCTATAAATAACAAATCCCTTTGGCTGAATGATCAAGCGATCATTAGAAATGCTTCCAAGACTCATCAGATCTGCCTGTCCTCTTTCTAATACAAAGTCTTTCTTCGACTGGTTAAAGTAGGCTTTGAGAAGGTGACCTTCATGCTGCCACTCTACTGCCACCACATCCGGCTCTACTTCTTCCAGACTCACTTTACCATACTGAATCATGCTCGCTACTTCTTTTCGGAGCTGGATCAATTCCTTCATAAAGTTGAGCATGTCATTATCAGCTGCCACGCGCTCCCATGGCATGACACGGCGGCAATCTGGGTCTGGACCTCCGATGAGGGCTAGCTCCGTTCCATAGTAGATACAAGGCGTACCCCGTTGCAGATAAAGGAAGGCGAGAGCAGACTTGACAGACTGAAGATCGCCTTTGGCCGTTGTTAGGATGCGCTCTGTATCATGGGAGTCCAAGAGGTTAAACATCACCTCAGAGATTTGTTGCCTATAGTACATGGACTGGCTATTGATTTCCCAAATGAAGCGTTGCGTCTCCTTATGCCCCCGCAGGAAATAATCCTTGATACTTTCAGAGAGAGGATAGTTCATCACCGCATGGAACTCATCGCCCTTGAGCCAAGGTTGGGACGAATGCCAGATTTCCCCGAGGATATAGAGGTCTGGTTTCTTGGCTAAGACCGCCTTACGGAAATCCCGCCAGAATTGATGGTCGATCTCATTGGCCACGTCCAGGCGCCAAGCATCAATATCAAACTCTTCAATCCAGTAAGTCGCAACCTTCAAGAGATAGGCCTTCACCTCAGGATTAGCCGTATTGAGCTTAGGCATAAAGCCCGCAAAGGCAAAAGCATGGTAAGACAAGTCGCGACTATTCCACAGATTTTCTGAGGAGACAGGGAACTCTTTGATATGGAACCAGTCCTTGTAAATCGAATCCTCCCCGTATTTGACCACATCTTGCCATTGGGGTGAATCGTAGCCAATATGATTAAAGACAGCATCCAGCATAATCTTCATCCCACGCGCGTGAGTCTCTTTCACTAGTTTGCGGAAGGTCTCTTTATCACCAAAATGTCGATCAATTTCAAAGTAATCAATGGTGTCGTATTTGTGGTTGCTCGGTGATTCAAAAATCGGGCAAAGGTAGAGCCCTGTAATTCCTAACTCCTGCAAGTAGTCCAAGTGATCGATAATCCCCTGCAAATCTCCACCAAAGAAATCCAACATGGTAGGGGCAATTGACGCATCCCAAGGACGGACACCTTCTGGTGACAGAGCTGGATTGCCATTGGCAAAGCGCTCAGGAAAAATCTGGTACCAAACCGTCTGAGCCACCCAATCCGGTACAGCGCACCCATCAATCTCATGGATAAAAGGAAGCTTAAAGCCATTCATGACGAAGTCCAGGTTCTCCTTGGTGTAAGCTGCCACACCCCGGTCTCCGTACAAGATCTTCTCTCCCGCTGTATCCTCTAATTCAAAGAGGTACTGGATCCGGGCATGGCCAACAGATACCGATACTTGCCAATAATCAAAGAGATCGTCGGTCGTCACCTTGTCCATTTCCTTGGTTGCCTCATATAGATCCTCTATAAATATAAAAGGATCCCCATAGTGCAAGACAATCCGTTTGATATCCTCTTTCTTGGTCCGGATGCGAATGTGAAGCTGGCCGTCCTTATAAAGATAGGCGTACTCCGATTCAGGCCGGTGGTAAATCGCTGTTAATTCCATCTGTCTCGTCTCCTACTTTCCTTTCTTTTCATCATTTACCAATATATGCAAACGATTACATAAAATCATTTATTAGTATACAACTTTATGAAAAGGTTTGCAATATGTTGAGAGAGATAATTTTAGACTACTAACTTTTTATAATTGTATTGCACACAAAAAGCCCATCAATTGGGCTTAAAGATTTTTGTTGAAGCAATGACTTTACCTTATAAGCATCACTTTATACTGTTTCCTACTAAAATATACTACAGATCTATATTTCTGTTAATAGTTTATTGAACAGTTGTTCGAGTTTACTAGTATCTCCATAAACTGTTCCATCCATATATAAGTGATAGATATCATCATCTAAACCAATTGAAATTTCACATTCATAGCCTTTCATCAAAGCTAAAGAACGGATAACTTCTCGTTGAGTACGACCGTTTCCTTCTCTAAATGGGTGAAAATAATTTAGATTATCTAATATCTCAGCTAAACTTTTACAAATCTCAATTTTATTATTTGCGTTAAGTAGATAGTTTGAAATCAAAGTATTTAAATATTTTTCTGCCATATCAAAAGACTGAACTGGCATAAAAGCATTTCCACTTTTAGAGATATTTACTTGACGGTATTGACCTGCCCAAGTATACATCCCTTCAAAAAGAAACTTGTGAATCTTTAAAATATCTGAAACAGTATTTACTTCAATTGGATTAATAAACAGTTTTAAACTTTGGCTTGCTACTAAACGATATTCTAATTCTCGTGCTTTATTATCATTTTTCTCATTAAATTTATTTATGAGAACAGATGAATGGGGATAGGTGTATAAATTATCAGGGTCTATATAATCATACCCATCATATATTTTTCTGACCATTATCCAACTCCTAATGCAACTGCCTCTTCTCTCAGTCGCTCCACGTCTTCTACCGTGGGATGCCATCCTTCAATCATATTGGTGCTAAGAGCAAACCAGACGCTCTTAAAAACCTTTTTGTTGTCAAAAATCACACCCATAATCATCATTTTTTCTTTATCTACATCTAAGGTCATATTCTACCTCCGTCCTATTATTATAGCATATTTTCAATCATTTTAGTTCTCCTATTTAGAACTTACCCTACACAAAAAGCCCAGCAATTGGGCTTTCTCATCATCTAAATGACTGATCCTCATTCCTTACTTGTATGTCGCTTCCCAAGACTGAGCGCTTGCTCTTCTGACATTTCAACTACTTTGGAAAAGTTAGTATTTCGTGGCATGCTATCCTTAGAATACCAATAAACATCAGCACTTCCATTTCTGGCCACATAAACAACTGGAGCCAGTTGACGAGTTGGCTCTGTAGGCTGGACAGGTTGAACGGGCTGTGCAGGCACTGCTGGCTGACTCGGTTGAGGGGCTTGACTTGGTTGCGTCTCTACAGAAGGACTGGCTGGTTGTGGTTGACTACTTGGTTCCGTCGGCACTAAAGATGGCTTGGCGGTCCCCTTCAGATAATCAATGGTCGCATTCTTAGAATAATTATCCAAGGTAACGGTGGTTATCCCATAAGCATCTACAGATTCTTTCGGACTTCCTAAGTTTATACGGAGTAGATTTCCTTCTTGATCAATCCCAACATACTGCAAGATTACTTGTCTCGGAATTAATTCATCACCCGCATAAAACGGGGTCACCTTGTAGTCTAACCAGTAATGAGGGTGAGTGGCTAACCAACTATCCAAGCGCTTTTCATAGTAGAGCATCCCCTCATCATTACGATCAGCGGTTCCTCTATAATTTCCACTATTGGTCCATGCAGTTAAGGGAACTAAATTTTTCCCTTCATTGGTCAGACCACTAAATTGATAGCCGACCAGATGCCCTCTATGGAACAACCAGGCCTTCTTCCCTTTGTTTCCATAGGACAGCTTATAATTATGCCAGCCGACTGGATTGTAGGTCAGCCGTGGCTCTCTTTTCTGCTTTGGTTCATCCTTGTCCTGTAACTGTATATGAGCTGAAGTCGCACGACCTAAATGATCAAACTCACCTAAAACGAGCTGCTTGTTACCAGTAAAAGCTAGCAGGTTGAGACTTTGGTAATCGAGTCCCGTTTGCTGAGCTTGAACCCCATGAACAAAAGTTAAGGTCATGAAAACCGCGACTATCCCAACGATGACATTTTTCAAAAATCGTTTTGTAACCATAATAAACTCCCGTATTACTATCTAGTATTATTATAGCAGAAAAAAGCGGTTACAAACATAGAAGATCTGTTTAGATTTCGATTTTTAGTTTTACCAAATATAACGATGGATCCCCTATACCAAGTTTTTACAGCAAGTCTACATTTATACCAGCTTCATCTTTCAATTATATGTTTTTAATGAGTTAATTTTCAATTTGATGTTCTTTGATATACAAAATACGGACCAGTATTTAAATATATAAAATGATCTACAACAATCCTAAATCAACTTATATTCATACCACTCTTCGTCTACTTTCTGAAATCCCAAAGCCAAAAACATTCTTTGACTTTGAGTATTAAAAGGATAAATTTGAGCAGTTACCTTAACCATTTCTTTCTCTTTGGCCATCTGTATCATTTCAGAAATACACCGTCTTCCGATCTGTAAATTCTGATACTCTTTGCTGATCACTATAGAAAGCTCTGAATTATCTTGAAGTGTCACATCTCCAACTAACACTCCCTCATATTGGATATAATAGCAAGAACCATGTGAAGATAGGTAATCATACATTTTATGAAGTTTTGTTACATCGTAAATCTGATCAGTATTATCCACCTGTTTGCAAACCTCACTATCTTGATACCAAAGAAGGGAGATCTCATCATTCCTATAATAAGGAATAAGAGTGATCTGATCGTCTACTATTCTATTCATCATGAATTGTTCTTATTTCTGATGGATCTAATCCCGGATCACTTTGATTTTTCTTCTATTTGCAATGAAATTACTCAAGAAACTAATCATGGTAATCAGCCCAATGACAAGAGGGAAAATAAAAGTGAAATACATTTCAAAGCTTATCTTATTTTCTTGTAGCAATCCTGTTCTCCAAAGACCGATAGCAACAAAAATAGCCAGTCCCATCACAATCAAGGTTTGAAGGAAAGTTCTTTTTAGCATTTTTTTCTTCGCCTCTCCTACTTCACCTTCTGAAACCTCATAGATATCGAGTTCCAAACGATGAATCACCTGCTCTTGTTGGTACAGAGAGTAGCAAAATACTAAAAACGTGATCACACCGACACAATCTGTAGTGAACATGAAACTGAGCAGGAATCCAAGGATAATCCCCGACATAAAGAGCATGTACATGTTGTTCCCAAAAGTACTCAATTCTTTTTCCTTGTATTCGTCAAGCTCACCTGTAATATCGTAGAAAGCTTTCACACATTTCAATTGCCAGTTTTTATTCATCATCATCGATCCTCCAAAATAAAGAATTCAAATCCGTCCCAAGCTCTTTTGCTAGATTGATACAGAGATCTAGGGAAGGGTTATACTTCCCATTCTCAATCATATTAATCGTTTGCCTGGAAACTCCAATACTTTTTGCCAAAGCCAATTGAGAAAGACCAAGATTGACTCTGTATTCTTTCACACGGTTCACTTGGCACCTCCTAAATGTAAATGTGTCAAATATATTTGATACATTTATTTTACAATACTAGTTGCTGGATGTCAAGTATATTTGACATCGTTTCCTAAAACTATTTTCTCAACTTTAAAAGCATTAAAAAACGATAGACTTCTGTAGCTATCGTTGTGATTTCTTTTATATACTATCTAGAGGTTTCTTCCGATACTTCAATATTCCCCATCACCCAATTGGACATCTTTTTGCCCTTGTCTTTATAAGGGTTAGGAGGAAACAAGGTGAAAGGGGGGATGCTGGCATCTGGGAAGAATAGTTCTACGCTTATCGTTCGCTCGCGATTATGATTGACGTAGGCTGTAAAATAGATATGGTAATGTCCACTCACATCACCACCATTATCATACTCGCCCCTAGCAGTATTTGGCAATAAGGTCACAGATTCTATGCCCTGCTTTTCCCGAGCTAAGTTTGCGATGATCTCACGCTTAATAGCAGTCTCATGATTTCTGACGAAATTCCCATCATCACTATATCCAGGATGCTCACTAAGAGAATAGAAAACAAGGACCATCAGAAAGGGTAGAGAAATTAAAAAAATGATTAGCTTATTTGATTTTAACATGGAGGTTCCTCAATCTACTTATAAAAAATCTTGACCAAATCCTGCTTTGCACTGAGGATACGAGCAACATACACCCTATGCTTCTCCATATAATAAAATGCGAGATAGTTCTCTATTGGCATATAACGATAGGGTTTTCCATCATTCGTCATCTCACCATAGCCCCGGCTTGATACCAGAGGACAGGCTTCTGGAAACAGTTCTAGGGTCTCAAGAGCACTTAATAGCAAATCAACTTTGCCGTCTGCAGCTTGCTGGCTATAAAAATTCACAAGAATATAGTCGTGAATGTCACGCAAGCCCTGCTTAGCACGATCTGAAAGAAAGACCTGATAACGTTTCAACTTAGTCAAGACCAAATTCCTTTCTCACATCGGCTACAGAAGTAACTTTTCCTTGAGCGATTTCCTGGTGCCCCACTAAAATCTCCTTCTTCAAATCCTCAAAGGCCACTTGATACTGCGTGTTCTGTAAATCACTTGAAACAAATTCTTCTGGATCCACAGTCCCGTTGGCAACTTTTCGAAGTGCCGCATTCAGGATATCTGACACAGAAATTTTTTGATCTGCAAGCACCTCTTTTGTTTTTTGGTAAAACATCGCATCTGCGCGAAAATTCACTGCTTTCGTGTTTGCCATTTCTACCTCTCCTTTGTACATACAATTTGTATATACATTCTACCATACAAATGAGAAGGGATTCAAGTGAAAAATGGATTCCTCTTTCACCGATTATAAGTTGGAATAGATAAGAAAGCTGAGTTTATAACTGGTGACAAATAGTTTTAAACTGAAAAAGAGAGTAGGACAGAAATCGGTAATTCGTTAGAATTCGATTTCGTCGTCCCACCTCCGCACAGTTGAGTAGGGCTGTAAAAGCTGATGGAATCAGCGTAGTAGAGCCCACTCAACCACTGCGTCTTGCTCGATAATCCAAAGACAATTGAGAGGCTAGGACTTTTGTCCCAGCCTCTTGTGTTTGCTATTGATCATCTTGTAATTGTACTTTTCTTTTCTAAATCACGACACATACCCATAAATAATACTCTAAAGGCTAGGAATTATGTCAATATTTTGGACTTATTTTGTCACATGCTTCTTTTTTTCTATGACCTCTCTTTCTTTTCTCGAAAATGAAAAAGTTTTTGTCAAGCAAATTTTTTTAAAATAATCTTGTTCATGACCTTACGTAACGATGTATAATAGGTATGAGGAGGAGGGTAATGATGGCTAAATATAGAGCAATTCCGGAAGGATTTATGACAGTTGGGCAACTTGCTAAGAAAATGGGGGTTACCGTCCGTACTTTACAATACTATGATAAAGAAGGGGTGCTTTCCCCATCGGCAGAAAGTGAGGGAGGTCGCAGGCTTTATAGCGATAAAGACTTAGTGCTACTCCATCAGATATTGTCTTTAAAATCATTAGGTTTTTCTCTCAAGGATATAAAAGGGCGTTTGATCTCTTTGAAAACACCTGATGATGTTGCTAAAGCTCTTACGGAGCAGGCAGATGTTCTTCGTAAAAATATAGAACAACTTAAGGATTCTTTGGTCGCAATAGAGCAGCTAAAGGTAGAAGTTTTACAAATACAGACGGTCAATTTTAAGAAGTATGCAGACATCATCGTCAATCTACAGATGAAGAATGACTCCTACTCTCTTATCAAGCGCTTTGATGATGATACGCTCGACCAGATACGCAGTCGATTTGACAAGAAAAGCGGACTAGACTTTATGGACAGATTGAACCGCCTAAGTGATCAAATCGTAGAGCTTCAAAAAGAAAACGTACCAGCCGAAAGCGAACAAAGCCAACAGGTTGTGAAAGAATACTGGGGCTTGATTATGGAGTTTACAAATGGTGATATGAGCATGCTTCCTAAGTTGATGGAAGTTGGTACTATTAACACAGCCTCAAACGCTTGGGAAGAAAAGCAAAAAATCGTCAATGATTATATAGGACCCGCTTTACAAGTCTATTTTTCAAGGCTTGGAACAAATCCCTTTGAGGAGGTGGAACCATGAAAGACGCGATAAAGATTTCTGGATTAAAGAAAAGTTATGGTAGCAAATTGGTTCTTGGAGGCCTCGGTTTTCAAATCAAACAAGGAGAAATATTTGCTCTGCTCGGAGTAAACGGAGCTGGTAAAACAACAACGCTTGAATGTATCGAAGGTCTGAGAAAATATGATGAAGGCAAGATAGTTGTAAACGGGAAAACCGGAATTCAACTACAGTCCTCCTCTCTACCCGCTCACATCAAACCGATAGAAGCCATAAAGCTCTTTGCAAAATGGAATCATACATACATTGATAATGCTATGCTAAAGGCCCTTGGCATAAAAGAAATGAAGGAGTCGCAATACATAGAATTATCCACCGGTCAAAAAAGAAGATTACATCTTGCTCTTGCACTTATCAGTAATCCGGATATTATTTTTCTCGATGAACCGACAGCGGGACTTGATGTTGAAGGAAGACTATCCCTCCATGAAGAAATCCGAAAGCTCAAATCACAGGGCAAGACAATTGTTTTGGCAAGCCACGATATGGCCGAAGTTGAAACCCTATGTGACCGCATTGCTATTTTGAATAGTGGAAAGATTGTCTTTTGTGGTACTCCTTCAGAACTGACAGACAGGTTGGGAAGAAAATATTTCATCCATTTAAAGACCCGGGACGGAGAGGAATCTTTTGAAACAGATACGATCGAGGATAGCTTAATTTCATTATTGGAAGAATGCAAACAGAAAAATATCCAGATATTGGATATCAAGGTTGATCGTGGCACACTGGAGCAGCATTTCATTGAAATGGCAAGGAGGGGTTTGGAATGAATGGTTTTTTATATAGCCTAACATTACAGTGGAAATTGGACATACGAAGTAAGTCTCTCTTGGTTACTTACTATATTGTACCGATTATTTTCTTTCTTCTCATGGGTGGTATTTTTACTTCCGTTATGCCTGAAATGGGTAGCACACTTATACAGTCAATGATTGTCATGAGTGTTTCAATGGGAGCCTTTCTCGGTTTACCGCCTTCCTTGATTGAAACATACGGAAGCGACATAAAAAAGATTTATAAAGCAAATGGTGTGCCTATTCATTTAGGATTGGTGACCATAGTTCTCTCTGCCTTTGTTCATTTGATAATGACTTGCATAGTGATCCTACTACTTGCTCCAATTTTATTTAAAGCAAGTCTACCAAGTCAATTTCCCTTATTCTTTCTCGCGCTTGCCATCTACATTTTTGTATCGTTGAGTATCGGAAGTATACTGGGCCTTACTGTAAAAAATCAAGCAAAGCTGACCATGATAGCGCAACTTGTATTTTTACCCTCAATTATGCTCTCAGGAATCATGTTTCCCATCACCTTACTGCCTGATTTTCTTCAAGCAATCGGGCGTCTTTTCCCCGCTTCTTGGGGATACCGCTTGATGCTAGATCATGGTTTTGGTCTTGAAAATCTTTGGTATCTGATTCTTGTATCTTGCATTGCAATAATATCATCTATCCTCCTGTTGAATAAACAAAAATCTAACTAGATGCCTGAATAATTCCATGCCAGCTTTTACTTTAAAGCAAAAGCGAGATAGATCGTAAAATCAAATGAAGAGAACACCAACAAAAAATCATCTGTTGGTGTTCTCTTCATTTTTAGATTTCTGAAAAAACCTCTTGTCCATGTATCAGTAGGTACCCTTTAACTCTATTTTTCATGAACATTGTTTTATAAACAGTAGATTACAGTCTTAATATATATGGAGATATACAACTGTTCTATATCAACGTATATTCATACAACTTTTCATCTACTTTCTGAAATCCCAAAGCCAAAAACATTCTTTGACTTTGGGTATTAAAAGGATAAATTTGAGCAGTTACCTTAACCATCTCTTTTTCTTTGGCCAGCTGTATCATTTTAGAAATACATCGTCTTCCGATCTGTAAATTTTGATACTCTTTGCTGATCACTATAGAAAGTTCTGAGTTATCTTGAAGTGTCACATCTCCAACTAACACACCCTCATATTGGATATAATAGCAAGATCCGTGTGAAGTTAGGTAATCATACATTTTATGAAGTTTTGTTAGATCGTAAATCTGATCAGTATTATCAACTTGTTTGCAAACCTCACTATCTTGATACCAAAGAAGGGAAATGTCATCATTCCTATAATAAGGAATAAGAGTGATCTGTTCGTCTACTATTCTATTCATCATGACTTGTTCTTATTTCTATCTAGAGGTTTCTTCCGATACTTCAATATTCCCCATCACCCAATTGGACATCTTTTTGCCTTTGTCTTTATAAGGGTTAGGAGGAAACAAGGTGAAAGGGGGGATGCTGGCATCTGGGAAGAATAGTTCTACGCTTATCGTTCGCTCGCGATTATGATTGACGTATGCTGTAAAATAGATATGGTAATGTCCACTCACATCACCACCATTATCATACTCTCCTCTAGCAGTATTTGGCAATAAGGTAACAGATTCTATGTCCTGCTTTTCCCGGGCTAAGTTTGCGATGATCTCACGCTTAATAGCAGTCTCATGATTTCTGACGAAATTCCCATCATCACTATATCCAGGATGCTCACTAAGAGAATAGAAAACAATGACCATCAGAAAGGGGAGAGAAATTAAAAAAATGATTAGCTTATTTGATTTTAACATGGAGGTTCCGCATCCTACTTATAAAAAATCTTGACCCAATCCTGCTTTGCACTAAGGATACGAGCAACATACACCCTATGCTTCTCAATATAATAAAATGTAAGATAGTTCTCTATTGGCATATAACGATAGGGTTTTCCATCATTCGTCATCTCACCATAGCCCCGGCTTGATACCAGAGGACAGGCTTCTGGAAAGAGTTCTAGGGTCTCAAGAGCGCTCAATAGCAAATCGACTTTGCCATCTGCAGCTTGCTGGCTATAAAAATTCACAAGAATATAGTCGTGAATGTCACGCAAGTCCTGCTTAGCACGATCTGAAAGAAAGACCTGATAACGTTTCAACTTAGTCAAGACCAAATTCCTTTCTCACATCGGCTACAGAAGTAACTTTTCCTTGAGCGATTTCCTGATGCCCCACTAAAATCTCCTTCTTCAAATCTTCAAAGGCTACCTGATACTGTTTGTCCTGCAAATCACTCGAAACAAATTCTTCTGGATCCACAGTCCCATTAGCAATTTTTCGAAGTACTGCATTTAGGACATCTGACACAGAAATTTTTTTATCCGCAAGCACCTCTTTTGTTTTTTGGTAAAACATCGCATCTGCTCGAAAATTCACTGCTTTCGTGTTTGCCATTTCTACCTCTCCTTTGTACATACAATTTGTATATACATACTACCATAAGATAGAGAGGGGAATCAAGTAAAAAATGGATTCTTCTTTCACTAAATCTAATTAAGAGATACCGATAGCTAATCTATATTCTTTCTCTCGTGTCATCTGATACCTCCTAGAATCAACAATTTAAGTAGATTCCACATCTTAATTTGACAACTCCAAGTAATTGTAGTCAATTATATTAGATATATTTTATTAATTTCTTTATAGTAAATTACTATTTCTCTAGCCAAGAGAACGCTTGGTTTAGCATTTCTTTTGCTTGTCCAACTATACACGGTCCATGAGAAATAATAATATTCTTAGGTTCCCATTTCTTTACTATACGATAACTCTTCAATGCCTGTTTTTTACTAAATAAAAAAGTCATTCTTAAATCTCTTGGTGTTTTACCATTTGGATAGTGATTATCGCCTATTTTAAACAGTAGCTTTTCAAAAATCGATACATTCTCAGTTTCTATGTTTTCAATAAGATCCGTTAAAATCAGAGTTGAACTTTCATTATGGAAAAAAACAACCTCTTTTACATAAAAACTTCCCTCAAATGTTGTAAAAAGAATTTCTTCGTTCCAATTGGCCTTGCTTAATTCCTGACCATAATCCAAACTCATTCCCGATTTTCTGGCACGCTTTTGAACACCACTAGCTAGCCAAACTTTTGCTTCAGGAAATAGTTGATGCCATTCATCTATATAACTATAATGTAAGACATTGGGTGCAATAAGGTGTTTTACCTCACCTAATCGCTTGATTTCAAAAAGTAAATTGTCATTAGGCTTAGTCGGTGAATGCACCCAAAGACCACCGTTCTGTAGACGGATAACTGTCATTCTAGTTGAAAAAGGCACTTTGAAGAATTTAAAATCCATCAGTACTTCTTCCCCATCCACAATCCATAGATTATCTGCTATCTTTTTTAAGGAATTGAGGGGACTATATTTTCTGACTTTCATGAAACTCTGCTTTCTAAATTAATAAAGTATAATCAATCGTTATTCTCCAAAAATGGCACCACCAAATCAATCCACTCTTGAGGTAGATAAGCTGATAAATAGCCGTGGTTATAGCCCTTAGCTTCATACAGGATCGTATTGGGATGGAGCTGCTGAAATAATTTCGCCGATGCTTTCACACAGTTCAATTCTTTTTCACCATAGATATACAGAACCTGCGCCTTACTAGCAGAAATCGTATCCTTGAGCTTGTAACGCCCCATATAGGTTTTGTAAATAGTCACCAATGTTTTGATAGGCGTCCTTGGAAGATCCTCCAAATAATAAGCTTTTATCTCCTCTGGATAAGCCAGTTTAGGATAGAGTTTGTCCATCATGCTTAACTGGAGTTTGCAAGAGAATTTACTGAACATCAGTTTACCAAATAGGGATACTAGAAAGATGCTGATTTTAGCTAACCTTGGTTGAGGAATACAGAGGCTTCCGTCTATGATGGCCTTCTCAGCAATTTCACTGTCTAAAGACAAAAGCTCCATGGCAATTTGACCACCAAGTGAAACACCACCGATTGCTAACAATTTCCCACCACAGTTTGCTTTGATATAGTCTAGAATCTCCAAAGCAGAATCTTCAGTAGAAACATAATCAAGTTGATATTCCTCGCCGTGGCCATTCAAAGTGGGTAGAATAACACGGTATTCTTCTGACAAGATTCGTGCTTGACGAAGATAATTCCACCAAGAACTGCCACCACCGTGTATGAGCAGGATAGGAGGTAAATTCTTATCCCCAAATTCATGGAATTTCATGTTTAAACTCCTTACCGTAAGACTTTAACTCGTAGTGATAAAAATCATCTGTTTTAAAGATAGTTAGATATATTTGAAATTGAGCAAATAATCCTGACATTTCTTCAAATTGATATTTAAACTCTTTTATTATTCAGTCTTCTTCTTGTACAAGTACCAACTAGGAATGATTTGCTTCATATCATCGTACCATTCCAAAATTTCCTTAGCTTGATGTTGCATGACTGCTATTTCTTCAGTTCCATAAGGGACAGCCCAAGGTAGAGATCCCACTATGTTATTTATAATATAGATAGCGAGAAGCTTCCAAAATAAATCTGGAACCTTAC
Organism: Streptococcus caecimuris; assembly: GCF_943193075.1. Lineage (NCBI taxonomy): Bacteria > Bacillati > Bacillota > Bacilli > Lactobacillales > Streptococcaceae > Streptococcus > Streptococcus caecimuris. The sequence goes on from NZ_CALPCT010000005.1 coordinate 21,472, forward strand.
CATCAAAATATCCATCTATCATACCAGATGCAAAAGAGGGAGAGACTTGAGCAGACCATACAATCCGATTGAATTCCTCCCAAGGATCTCCAAGATCAAATCGATCAAAGTCAATGACATAAATTTTACGATCTTCACCAATCATGAAATTCCCTATATGATAATCTCCATGTTGGAAAACCTGAGGTCTATCTTTCAACAATTCTCGATTTGCATTTAAAAAATCAATAAAGATCTGACCATTTTCATATTGGACGGGACATTCTTTGTATTTGGAGATTTTATCATCAATTTTTCGATTAAAAAAACTTTCCCAATCTTCACGAACTTCTGTAACAGGAAGTGAATGAATTTTTCGAAGGATACTTCCTGCTTCTACTCCATAAGTATATTGTTGTTCTTTCGAAAAAGTTAAAATGGTTTCTCTTGCATCTTTTCCGTCAATCCATTCGTGTAAAGAATTTACTTTGTCATCGCAGAGTTCTATGCTAACCGGTTTACACATCGGAACTCCAAGAGAAGCTACTTTCTCCATCATATCAAATTCAAATTTTTTAGAATCTAACTTCTCCTTATCAGAAACACGCAAGAAATATTTTTGCTGATTTTGATCTGTCACACAATATTTTTTATCATTCGACCAGCCTTTATTTATGGCTATCATACTACTAAAATCCACCAATAACTCCTCGATTAACTTTACAACATTACTATATTCTTAACTAATGAAAAGTAATTCGTAGTCCGTCCATTCTTTCACACTTCCTAAAGATACATAAATTTTGACCACGTTCTGAAATTATAATTTTTTCTTAAAATGAATAATTCTATTTGCCTCCTGGAATCCAATATTGAGATGAAATCTTATAGAATCAGTATTCGTTAAAGTACAATCACTTGCAAATTCCTTACATCCTTTATTTTTCGCCCATTCCTCACATTTTGTACAGAGATTTTTAGCAATATCCTTTAAACGATAATCCTCGTCGACAATAATCCCTTCTAAGAATCCAACAGGACTATATTTACAACCTTCAACATAATCAAATCTGAGTGAACATAGTGCTAACCCTACAATTGTGTCACCTTTAACTTCTGTAAAGATTGCAGTATTTTTGCCATTCGTATATTTTTTTACTTCATCAATAGCTTCTTTATCTGTCAATTGGGGCCATAATTGTTTCATTAGTTCAGCCGTTTTTATAGAATCTTTTGTTATTCCTTCCATATTGATGTTCCTCCGCAAATTACAAGCAAATGTTTCGAATCATGCTGTTACTTTGTTACTCATTGATTGATACCAATACCATACCCTTCTACTTTTCGCTGTCTCAGATCGGAAGAGTAGAGTCACACACTCAGCGGTTCGGACTTACCGTATCATTTCGTCGGTTTCCCCCTCATTCTACGAGTCCTATACCCCAGGGCACCTTCTCGACCTTCGGTCTCACCTTGTCCCATGGGCAGAACATCTACTTCTATTTCGCTGAAGCCTCAGATCGTACAAGAAGTGATACTGCCTCAACATGTGGTAATATTCTGCTTTTATACTAATAAACAAAAGACAATGAAAATCATTTTAAAATGATACTGTGGAACGGAAAGATTTTCACCAGTTCCAAAAGAAACGACATTCATCACTCCACTTTAAATTATAATAGATAATTCTCTAACATAGATCATCTAATTAGCAAATCGTTACATTCAATAATGGATATCCTGATCTAAATTTTAAAATGTTGTTTCCTTACTAATTCTATTACTCGCCAATATTGTATAAATTAAATAAGCAATAAAAATGATAATAAAAATAACATAGCAGCCAGTCTTACAACTTACTACTTTTTATATGATAATTTACAAATGTCTTTCCAGCCACTCGATCTTTTTAAAATCCTTATTGTTATTGTGATCATTTCGATAGGAGTCTTTAGAAGAAGCTTTGTAAATACTTAGATACTGCTCCAGACTTGGAAGACGAAAAGTGATGCCTTCAATGTGAATAAGCTCTATATCCGATTCCGAAACTCCTGCAAAATCAAGTAAGGAATCGATACTTCCAAATTCAACACTCTCTCTATCCTTTTGGAATTCATGCTCATGAATATCTATTAAGACGTAGCCTAAGTCTTTCATCACTTTCATTATCTTGTCCCAGTCATAAATTCTGAGATGGTCAGGTGCTTCCCAACCTCTAGGGTCACCAGGTACATGAATGTCAATGTCAGACGGCCCCCAATTTTCTTTCGTTCTAAACTCCAATCCCAAAGAACCCATCAGTGTCGGTGTAATTCCGACTCGATTTAAATGGAAACAAATGGTTTTAAATTCTTCAAATAAGAGACTCATGTTTACTCTAAACCTTTCATATAGATTTTCGTTATTTCTACTATATAACCTTGAACAAAATCACCTTCATTTTCTAGAGTATAGCCAGTTATTTTGGATACAAATTCTTTTCCTTACTAATTCTATTACTCGCCAATATTGTATAAATTAAATAAGCAATAAAAATGATAATAAAAGTAAGATTAATCTTCAACACAAAATAGAGATTTAACAAATTTGCGAACGCATGAAATAAAATACAATACCCCACAGATTGTGTTTGACGGTAAAGAAGCCCTAAAACAAAACTTAAAAATAACGTATATATAAAAAATAAAATAAAAGGAAATCCTTGATGACTTTCTCCAACAATAAACCATAAAGGCAGATGCCATATCCCCCAAATTAATCCTACAATCAAATTAGATTTCCAATAAGTATATTTTTTATCAAGTAAGGGTTGTAGTATGCCTCTCCATCCTAATTCTTCGTGACCACCACCAAAAAAGATTAATTGAATATAGAATAGTGGCATCAGGTAAATTGATACTCCGTTTAATTCTAAGGAAGATAAAGAAAATAGTATCAAAATTGCTAACAAATGAATAATGAAATAAATACTACTATTTTCTTTCTTACTAAATACAAAATGTTGAAATTTTATATTATTCCTTTTCAAATAAAAGACACTTGCAATAGCTGGTCCAAGTGCACCTACTATATGTAATGATCTCCCTATAATCGTTTCTAATCCCAAAATATGAGATTGCGTAATTATGGCGAGAAGCCCCCATGTTATATAAGTAATTCCAAATGTAATATAAAGATAATTTTTTAAATTCCTTTTATCAATTTCTGTCATTTCATCTCCATATCTTGATTATTTTAAATGTAATATTTTCTGCTTCTTAGTTGCTCTCGATTATAACTACCTATATTCTATCACAAAAATGCAAAAAAAGCCTTACAATCAAGGCTTTTCAGTATCCCTTTCGTTCCAAGGTTTCTAGGCTTTTACCAGCAAAGCTACACACTCGACGTGTGATGCTAGCAAACATCTATACTACAGAACGAAAGTGATAGATTGTTTTATAAAATTATACTATAAAACGAAAGAGAATTACACACTCAACTCAAACAACTTATAAAACTCACCTCTCCTATCCATCAAGTCACAAAAAGAACCATCTTCAACAATGACGCCTGCTTTCATAAAGAGAATCCTATCATATCTTTTCAAAATGTTCTCATTCAACTTGTGGGTGACTACAAGTGCAGTTAAATCTTGAATATCCAAGATTGACTTTTCAATTTCAGTAGTTACTTGATTATCCAAAGACGAGGTTGCCTCGTCCAATAATAAGATTGGTGTTTTTCGAATCAAGGCACGCGCAATACTAAGTCTTTGTTTTTGTCCGCCAGATAGATTTGAGCCATTCTCTCCACATAAAGTCTGTAGACCAGATTCATTTTCTAAAACATAACTTTCTAAACCTGACTGCTGTACAGCTTGCTTTATTTCCTCATCAGTAAAGGATTGATTAAGAGTAATATTGGCTCTTAAAGTATCATCAAAGATATAAACATCTTGTTGAACAATAGTCATTAAGTTATAAAGGCTCTCTGCTGAAATAGCTTGCAAATCTATATTATCAATGGAGATGTGCCCACTTGTTATATCGTAAAAACGCAGTAATAGATTGAGCAAAGTTGATTTCCCACTCCCTGACATTCCTACAATTGCAATTTTTTCCCCTTTTTGAATCTTTAAAGATAAATGATTAAAAATTTTTTCTTCAGCATTAGGGTAAGAAAAGTCTATATTTGAAAAAGAAATAACATCATCGAAATATTCTTTCGTTTCACCAGTCTGAAGTCCAGTTACATCTTTTACCTCAAATGCATTAAGTGTTGCTTGCCCTTCACGAAATTTACTCATTCCCATACCAATTTCATTTAGTGGCATTACTACAAAATTGACTAGTTGAACAATAGCTGTCACACTTCCAATTGTGGTATAGCCATTAAATACGAGATACATCCCTCCACCAAAAGCTACCAAAAAAACAATCATCCCTGAAAGCTGGGAAATAACATTTGCTAAAACATCAAATTTTCCTTTTATAAAATATATCTCATCCAATTTTTCACTTTCATGACTATAATCCTCAAAGATAGCATCTTTCACATTAAAACTTTTAATAACCAGAAATCCTGCTAAAATATCTTTAACCTTAGCTAAATACTTCTGATCGGCAATCATAGCTCTTTTTTGAAGTGAAGCTGATTTTTGTCCAATAAATCCTGATATCATCATTGGAATAATGCTAGCAATGGTTACTAATAAGGTCAAAAACCAATTACCTATAAACATAGCTAGGAGTGAAAAAATCATTAAGGAAAGGTTTTTTGAAATATTAAAATACTGGTGTAGATAATCTTGCTCGATTTTCTTCATATTTTCGGTTAATACAGAAATAAATTTCCCTGATTTTTCTTTAGAAAAGTCTCTATAATCCCTATCTAAAATAGATTGGAACACCTTGTTTTTGTATCTTGACATGATTTGCATAACAAGTTTATTTTTCAATCGAAGAGATATAAAGTTGAGTCCTGCATAGATGAAAATAACAGTAGCTCCTACTAGTACCGCTTGAGTTAAGGCTTCTTTATTTTGGGACATACCACTATCAATAATACCCTTAATAGAATAAGCAAAAGCAATATTAGTTAAAGGGACCAGTGTATTAAATATCATGAAAGCATAAAAAGCCTTCTGATGGTTCTTTATCAATCGTTTCATCCTTAATTTACCTCATAATTCTTAATTTCATTTAGAAAATGTGACATAAAATATTCTTCTAAGTCAATATTCTCTCTACTAATCTCTTTCATAGAGACCTGTTCTACCATTTCTCCATTTTTGATAAAACCAATCTTATCTGCTATCTGTGAAATTTCCGATAATATATGACTCGATATTAGAATTGTAATTCCATGCTCCTTAGAAAGCGACAACAAAAGATTTCGAATTTCTTGAATTCCTATTGGATCTAAACCATTGATTGGCTCATCTAAAATTAACAATTTAGGTTTTGTTAGAAAAGCACGAGCTAAACCAAGCCTCTGCCTCATTCCTAACGAAAAATCTTTTACTTTTTTAGTCGTATTTTTTAAGCCGACCATTCTTAAGACTCTTATTATATCTGATTCAGTAATAGTTTTCCCCATATACTGTGCGTGAATTTCCAAAATTTCTTTTGCAGTGAAGTTTTCGTAAAAACTTGGTGTTTCAATAATACTTCCAACCTGACTTAGTATTTCCTCTCTGTGTTCTTGTAGATTTTTTCCAAAAATTTCAATACTACCTGATGTAATAGTTGATAAGGATAACATACATTTCATTAAAGTTGTTTTTCCAGCACCATTCGGTCCTAAAAAACCATAGATTTCACCTTCAGCAATTTGAAGGTTGATACCACTTAAAATTTCTTCTTTATCAATTGTTTTAAAAACTTCTTTTATTTCAACAATATTTCTCATTTCTATCTCTCTTTCTATAACCACCTTTAAATGCAAGAATTTTTCTTCAGGAGCATAAATACAAACTTATACAGTCTCTTTCTTTATTGAAATCATAAAGGAATTACCACTTTTCTTCGATTAAACTCAGCAATACTATTTGATACTAATATTTCGTTTTGAAATAATATAAATTGAAAATGAAGTAATCATTAAACTTATGGAACTTGCAAATATCAAAAAGAATAAGTTATCAACAATATTATTAGATAAACTTCCTGAACTTACATTCGAAAGTAATGCTGCGAAACCAAGTCCTGTAAGCATTGTTATAGCTGATGAATGCTTAATCATACCTAAAACAAATGGTAATAACCCTATTAGTACTGTTCCAAACGTAATTACAGCTAAGTTAATTAATTGATTAGCAACAGGGATATAACTAGATTCAGTGACAACAGCCATGAATCTAATGAATAATTGAATCACTAAATGTGCAGAAAAATGGGCAATAAATGATATCAGAATGACTGAAATAATTTTTCCCCATAATAACTTAATTTTAGAAATAGGGTAAGAAAATAACTGAAAAATTGTTCTTCGTTTAAATTCATCAATAATAATCGAAGATAATAAATAAGATTCAAAAATCAAAAATGCTGCTTTTGTAAATAAAGATGAAAACAAAGATGCTACAATTGCCCAACCTTCCCATTTACCAGTAATTCTAATAAGATTAGAATCCTGTCCAGTGAATTCTCCAAGTTTATTGTCAGTACCTAACCCCATAATAATGATTGCTGTAATACCTAACACTATAAATATAGTACACAACCAGGCTAAAAATAATTTAGATTTAGAAACTTTATTTAATTCAATTTTAATAAGCGACAACATAGATTCTTCCCTCCAAAGTGTAAATAAAGAATAAACTATTCAAACTAATCTCAACAAATATTTAAAAATAAGCTTATTTTACAGACAATTCCACCATACATACTGTCGGTATGTATATGTTAAATAACAAACATACCTACGGTATGTAAAATAGGATTTTAATAACACACATAAAGTATGTTATTTTTTTAGTATCAAAAATGTAAAATAGATCGTTCAATTGATAATACATAGATAGAAATTAGTATTAACAAGAATGTCATGCGACTACTTATTTACTATTTTTTTAAGTGATCAAATAAGTTGAAAATCACCTCCATCATTTCATCAGAAATTAACTGTACCCCTAGACCTTCAAAAGTAAGTTTAATGAAATTCATTTTGCGCTTTAATTCTACTAATGAAAAAACGGAAATTTGAAAACCAATCCAAATATTTAGAGTTAAAACAATTAAATCTGCTAACTCTTCTGGATATTCTGTTTTAATAGACCCATCTTCAACACCTTCGTAAACTTTTTCTCTAATTTCGGGTAAAAAATCAGAAAATAGACCTAGATACTGCTCTCCCAATAAGCGTGGACTTCTTAGCATAATCGAAGCAGAGTAAACGAGCTTTTGGTGTTCAAAGTTAGAGAAAGAATCCATCAAAGAATTTTGTATTTTTTCTAATCCAGTATTTCCTCTCCAATTATAATTAAAAATTTCTTGATTATTTTCGCTAATGATCGTTTGCAAAATATCATATTTAGACTCAAAATGATGATAAATAACACCTTTCGTTAATCCACCTAAACCATCTATGATATCTTGTATTGACGTATTATCAAAACCTTTTTCTAAAAATAAGTTTTTAGAGACCTCTAGTATTTTTTTTCTAGTTTCATGAGAGTTTCTATTTCTTGCCATTCCAGTCCCTTTCTATCATACCAACGGTATGTAACTTCTATTGTAGTGGACGAAACTAATAATGTCAAGTTTTTTATTTGAGTATAAACAAAAAGCCTTGAAACCAAGGCTTTTCATAATCCCTTTTGTTCAAGGGGTTCTAGTCTTTTACGAGCAGAGATACACACTCTACATGATGTGTTTGAGGAAACAGGTCCACCGGCTGAACTTTCTTCAATTCATAGCCTAATTCTTGGTAGAGTTTGATATCACGCGCCATGGTTGCCACATTGCATGAGATATAGGCGATGCGGTCAGCGCCTGTTTGGGTACTTGCTTTGATAAAGCTTTCGGTTAAGCCCTTGCGTGGTGGGTCGACTAGGATAGCAGTTGGTTGGATGCCTTTCTTGAGCCAATTCTTCATAGCATTTTCTGCTGTGTCACAGACATAGTGGGCATTGGTGATGCCGTTTAAGCTAGCATTCTTCTGGCTATTCTCCACTGCTTCTGGGATGACCTCAACTCCATAAACTTCCTTGACATGCTTGGCAACTGACAAGCCAATGGTCCCAATTCCGGAGTAGGCGTCAATCACGATATCCTCTGCTCTCAAGTCCGCAAAGTCAATAGCTGTCTGATAGAGCTTCTCTGCCATTTCGGTATTGACCTGGTAAAAGGCTGGGCCTGAGATTTGGAAGCTATTGCCCAACATTTGATCGGTAATGTAATCTTGACCATAAAGCGTACGCCATTCTTTTCCAAAAATGGCATTGGTATTCTGGTCATTGATATTCTGCATAACTGACACAATCTCTGGGAATTGCTTGATCAACTGCTCGATCAACTGGTCCACACGGAACATTTTAGGACGAGTAGTGACCAAAATGACCATGATTTCTCCTGAATGGTGACCTCGGCGGACCACAAGATTGCGAATCAAGCCAGATTGTTCCTTTTCATCATAAGGCTTGAGGTCAAACCGACGAATCAAATCTCGAAGAGCCAAGACCACTTGGTCAATGACGGGATCTTGGATATAGAAGTCTTCAATCGGCATCAAATCATGAGAGTTCTTGCGAAAGAAACCTGTCTCCACCTGACCATTGACACGACGAACAGGCACCTGGGCCTTGTTGCGATACTGAACGGGATGGTCCATCCCCAAGGTCAGGGGCACTTCGATATCAGAGATTCCTGCCATCTTGTAGAGACTATCCTTAACCTGTTTGGCCTTGAATTTCAGCTGCTCCGGATAAGCTAGGTGTCCCAAGTCCGCAATACCGCTTCGCAAATAGGCTAGGTCCAGTTCCTCATTGCGGTGAGGAGATTTTTCCAAGTACTCCTCTACTTTTCCGTAGCCGATCTTCTTGTTGACCTTGAGCACGCGCATGCGGATGACTTCTCCTGGCAGGGCATTCTCCACAAAAAAGACCAGGCCATCGACCTTAGCCACTCCTGCTCCTTCGTGTGTCAAATCGACAATCTCAACCGTTACAATTTCATTTTTCTTTAACATCGTTTTCTATCTTTCTACAAATTAAAAGGGGTGGAGTCCAAAACTCCCATCCCCTTATTATATCATCTCAGTCCCATTTGGTACAATTTCTTTTTATAAGCATCGAAATCAACGAGCAATCCTTGGCCACCGTACATATCGTAGGCATCGACCCAATCCCCATTTTCTGGGATGGTCACTCGTTCAATTCCTTTTCCAGCACTTCCGACTAGTCCAAGTCCATTGGTCAATAGGAAGGAGAAGGGAACATTGGTAGACGTCATAGCAAAGACTTTCCCAAGGGCTTCAGATCCCGTAAAGAGTTTAGTTGGATCCTTGATCTGATGCATGATAGCGGACATGACCTCTTGCTGGCGACGGGTCCGACCAAAGTCTCCTTCATCATCCTTGCGGAAACGCGAGTAATTGAGAAGGGTCCGGCCATCCATCCGTTGTTTTCCAACCTTGATGGTTTGCTGCGGAACGACACCGTCTTTCATGTTCAAATCATCTGGTACTTCTACTTCACTGACTTTTTCGCCATCAACCGTTGAAAATTGCGCATTCATCTCGACCCCATTTGGGAAGAGGGTATCGATTGCTGTCGCAAAGGTCTTGAAATCGACCATGGCGTAATATTGGATGTCAATGTCAAAGTTATCTTTGAGCATCTGACGCACCAATTCAGCCCCTTGGTTGTTATTTTGCTCCCCAATGGTGAAGGCAGTATTGAGCTTCTGGTCATAGTAGCCATCATATTCAGGAATATTTTGCTGGCTGACACCATCGATATGGACCAGTGTATCCCGCATGAAGCTGACCATCTTGATCTTGCCTTCTTTGTTATTGACATTGACCACCATGATGGAGTCTGTCCGAGTCTCATCTGATTTCTCACCGATCCGACCATCTGTTCCTAAAATCAGGATATTGACCCCATCTCGCGACTTCTTGCCGTTAAATTTCTCGACGACAGCAGGTTTGGCATCTTTCCCAGCTGGTTTACTGCTCAGGCCTTTTACAAACATGAAGACCATGCCACCGATAATGAGCAAGAAAAAGAGAGCAATCCACTTGAGGATCCGCTTGACGCGGATCTTTTTCCGTGGTTTCTTAGGTAGATCGCTCGTCGCAGCAACTGCTTTCTTCTTAGACTTTTTGCTACGTGATTGGTAAACAGGGAGATCCTCAATCGGTTCAGCAATCTCACCTTGCACTTCTTCTGTAGCGTCTACCTCCGGTTGAAGGGCTTCTGTTTCTTCATAAGCTCCTTGGCTCTTCTTGAGCAGGTAATTGTATTCTAATTGTTCTCGTTCATTCAAATAATGAAAATTTGAGTATAAGTACTCTAATCGCTTTCGCTCATGGTGAGATAGAAAGTTGGATTCGTTACTCATCTTTTCTCCATTCCGTTATCTTTTAAGGTATAGACCTGATACTGACCCAAGACTTTTGTCTGAATGCCCAAACTGTCTAATTCTTGATAGGCAAACTGCAGAAGATCAGGCGCTTCATTCAGGAGGTCAATAATGAAAAAGTATTCTCCTAAAGCTGTTTTTAAGGGGCGACTTTCAATCTTGGTTAAATTGATCCCCCGCCAAGCAAAAGTAGACAAGCCCTTATAGAGGGCTCCTGCTAAGTTACTTGGCAAGGTCAAGGCCAAGCTAACTTTTTGAAGGGAGGGATTCAATGTTTCTGAGATCGCTGGCTCTTTGGCTCCTAAAATCCAAAAACGTGTATAATTGTCCTCGATTTCTTGAATATCTTTGGCCTGTACTTCCAAGCCATACTCACTGGCTGCTGCCAGAGGGGCAATCGCTGCAATTTCCAAGTCTGGATGCTCTGCTACATAGCGGGCCGCATAGGCTGTTGAAGCCGTCATTTCCATGGCCACATCCGGATAATAGGCCCTTAGAAAAGCCTTCCCTTGGGCCAAGGCCTGTGGATGCGAATAGACCGTTCGAATAGGCCGATCTTTCTTTGCCACCAAGAGCTGTTGCTTGATGGGATAGACCACTTCTGCAACGGCCTGGATGGTCCCTTGGTGAAAGAGGTAATCAATGGTCTCATGGACACTGCCTTCAATCGAGTTTTCAACTGGGACGACTGCAAAATCGATCTCTTGATTCTCATAAGCCTTGATGACATCTGTGATCGTCCGATAGGCGATGCGTTCAGAAGTTAGAAAGCTATGAGTGGCCACATCATGGGTAAAGGATCCCTTGGGACCAAGATAGCCTACAAGCATCGAATGATCTCCGCAATTTCTTCAGGTGTTTTGTCCTCAACATCCACAATATGGGTAGCAATATCCTCATACAAAGGCAAACGACCATCAAAAATCTTCTTAAATTCTTCTTTTGTGTTGTTTAAAAAGAGGGGACGTTGCATGGCTTTGTCATTTTGAATCCGTCTGTACAAGGTTTCAAAATCTACCCGCAGATAAATGTTGTGAGGATTTTTTTCCAAGAGTGCACGGTTATGAGGATTGACCACAATCCCACCTCCAGGGGAAATAATGGCTGCCTCATTTTCCAATAAACGCTCCAGCATTTCAGCCTCGCGACGACGAAAGGCAGCTTCTCCTTCCACTTCGAAATAGTCATTGATTGACATACCGATCTCTTCAATAATTAATTCATCCATATCATGGAACTTTGGATCAAGAATGCGACCAACAGTCGTTTTACCTGTTCCCATAAAACCAAGTAAAATTTTAGCCATGCAGTAAGGTCTCCAAATCTTCAAAAAAACTAGGGTAACTGGTGTTGATGGCCTCTGCCCGATCCAGCATCACATTTTCTTCACTCACCAATAAGGCAGCAATGGCAGCCATCATCCCAATCCGGTGATCTCCAAAGGTCTCTAAGTCTGCTCCATGTAGGGGAGTCGGTCCAGTGATGATCATGCCGTCTTCCGTTGGCAAGACATTGGCTCCCATAGCATTGAGGCTATCTGCCACGACCTGGATGCGGTCCGTTTCTTTCACACGAAGCTCCTCAGCATCCGCAATCACGGTCTGGCCATTTGCTTGTGTCGCTAGTAAAGCAATAATCGGCAATTCATCAATCAAGCGTGGAATCAACTCCCCATCAATCCGAATCCCTTTTAAGGAAGAAGTCCTGACAGTGAGACTCGCAGAGACCGCTTTTTCATCGCGATCGTCAATGGTGAGATCTCCCCCCATTTCTTGAATCACATCGAGAATCCCTGTCCTCGTTTGGTTGATGCCAACATTTTCAATCTTGATCACACTATCTGGCAGAATGAGGCCAGCCACTAGCCAAAAGGCTGCACTGGAAATATCTCCAGGAACGATGACTTCTTGACCTTGGAACACTTGTCCACCTTGGATGCGGATGGTTTTTCCGTCCACCTGGATCTCTCCACCGAATTGGCGAATCATATCCTCCGTATGGTCACGCGTCTTTTCCTTCTCGATAATCGTCGATTCACCTTCAGCCTGTAGAGCAGCAAAAATGAGAGCAGACTTGACTTGAGCCGATGCCACTGGCAAACGGTAATGAATCGGTTGGAGCTGACGGGTCCCTTTTTCATGTAAAGGTGGGCAATCGCGATCTCCCTGACCAGCAATCTCTACCCCCATCTGACGCAGTGGGATCGCCACACGATCCATGGGCCGTTTGGAAAGACTATCGTCTCCGACCATGGTCACTGCAAAATCCTGACCTGCTAGTACACCTGAGATCAAACGAATAGAAGTTCCTGAATTGCCCATATCAAGGGGAGATGTCGGGGCTTGAAGACCTTGAAAGCCTACTCCTTGAATCCGAATCACATCCCCATCATCCTGGATAGAGACTCCTAAATCTCGAAACACCTGGATGGTTGAAAGCACATCTTCGCCTCGCAAGATATCATAGACCTTGGTTTCGCCCTGTGCAAGACTTCCAAAAATAATGGAGCGATGACTAATCGATTTGTCACCAGGGACACGAATGGTGCCCTTTAGACCCTTGCTATTGGTTTTTAATTTCATTGCCTTCTCCAGATGCTTTTCCTCATATTCTATCATAATTAAGGTATGAATTCAATTTTTTGTCAAAAATTTGGAACAAATAACGAATGTTTCCAAGCTTTTTTTGAGCTTCTTTTGATCTAGTGGCGAACGAAAATACCAGAGTCGAAATTACAACTCTGGTAGTCTTTCTATTTGTATAAATCTTGAATTGGCTCAAAGATGATCTTTTCAAGATCTGCAAGATAAATAGACAATTGCTGTTGTTTAGTGAAAAATTCATTCACAATCGGACTCGCTTGGATTTTTTCCATATAGTCCTTCATTTCTTGTTGCACAGCTTCTGTTGGAAGTTGACCGGATTGCATCAAGCCTTGCAGTTGATTTTGAAAAGCGACGTATTCGTCAAACAAGGTTTTCGCTTCTGGATTTGCCTCGATTGCTTGCTTGCTTTCTACAACAGCCTTGTATTCAGGAAGGTCTCGAAGGGTCCGAGAAAGTTCATTTGCGACATCATAAATATTTGCCATTTTCTAGGCTCCTTTACTGATAAGATACTTCTATTATACTGCTTTTCCTTCAATATTCCTAAAATGAAGCGGCCTTTTGACGCAAATCCTTCTTTAGACCTAGCGAGCAAGGACGGTATAAGACGTCGCCTGGCTAATCAATGTTTGAGCCCGCTCCTGATCCTCTGCATTTTTAAAGGTCAGCTGCAAAATCCCGTGGATATCCTCCCGATTTTCTTCATTGATGTGAATATTAACCAAGGAAATCCCTTGTAAGAGTTGTAAGATTTCGAGGATCACACCTTCCTGATCGGGGACATCGATAAAGAGATCATAGGCACTATCACGTCCCGCACGCTGATGGATCTGCATTTCTTTTCGGTGTTTCCGCCCTTCATGGAAAAAGGTCCAAATAGCCTCTTCATTATCTGCTTGAATGGTCTCAGCCACTTGATCCAAACGCTCTTTGAAATCTGCAATCCGCTCTAATATCGCTTGAGGGTTGGATAAGAGAATAGAAGTCCACATGCCTGGCTCACTTTCCGCAATCCGTGTCATATCCCGAAAGCCACCAGCCGCAAAACGACGGGTCATTTCATGCTCTTCCCCATAAGCTACGGCCTGCTCGACCAGTGTCGAGGCTAAAATATGAGGAAAATGGCTGATCTGGGAAGTCACCCGATCGTGTTCCTCGGCATCGATTTCAATAAATCGAGATCCCAATCCACTCAGAAGCTCTTTCAACTCTTCCATGGCACCCCCTGTCGTCAAGCTGGAAGTGGTAAAAATATAATAAGCGTTCTCAAATAAGGTGGCATCTGCTGCTGCAGCACCTGTCTTATGACTACCAGCCATGGGGTGTCCTCCCACAAAGCGTACATCCTTGTCTGTAAACAATTTTTCAGCTTGTGCGACAATTTCTGCCTTGGTAGAGCCTGCATCTGTCACCAGTACCTGGTCTTTCAAATTCAGGCCAGCTAAGGTTTCTAAGTAAGACTTGGTTTGCTTAATCGGAAGCGCCAAAATAATAATATCCGCTAAAGGGGCAAAGGCTTCGAAATCATCCGTCACTTGATCCACCATTCCCCTTTCAAGGGCGATGGTTCGAGAGGCTTCACTACGATTGTAACCAAGAACGGTCACATGTGGATGGGCCCTCTTAATGCCTAGCGCGAGGGATGCACCAATCAAGCCCAAGCCTGCAATATATACAACTTTCTTCTCCAAAGGAAAACTCTTTCTCTTAAAAATTCTTCGTAAAGTCCCGGTGCTTAGCAACGGCTTCTTTCAATTCTTCCAAGTTATCGGATGAGAATTTTTCAAGCACTTCTGTAGCAAGGACTGTTGCGACCACTGCTTCCATTACCACACCTGCAGCTGGCAGAGCTGTTGGGTCGCTGCGCTCAACTGTTGCCTTATAAGGCTCATGGGTTTCAATATCCACACTCATCAAGGGTTTGTAGAGGGTCGGAATAGGTTTCATGACGCCACGAACCAGAATGGGCTCACCATTGGTCATGCCCCCTTCAAAACCACCAAGATTATTGGTGCGACGGGTATAGCCAGTGTCCTGAGACCAGATGATTTCATCCATGACTTGACTACCTTTTAGGCGACCTGCGTCAAAACCAAGGCCAAACTCAACACCCTTAAAGGCATTGATAGAGACCACCCCTTGAGCGATTTTGGCATCCAATTTCTTGTCCCATTGCACATAGGATCCTAGTCCAACAGGCACACCACCAACCAAGGTTTCCACAATTCCCCCGATGGTATCGCCATCTTTTTTCACTTGGTCAATGTAGGCCTTAACAGCTTCTTCTTGTTCTGGCACAACGATCGAAACTTCCGACTTCGCTGCCTTTTCCTTGATTTCTGAAACGGTTAGATTCTCGGGAATTGCAATCTCGATTCCCCCAAAATTAACAATGTGACTGGCCACTTCAACGCCAATTTCTTCTAAAATCCGTTTAGCAACTGCACCAACGGCTACACGCATGGTCGTCTCACGTGCAGAAGAACGCTCTAAGGAATTACGAAGATCGTCAAAACGGTATTTCATCCCTCCGACTAGATCGGCATGACCAGGACGTGGCTTGGTGATCTTACGCAGATTTTTCTTTTTCTCTTCGACCGGTGCTACATTCATGATCTCCAGCCATTTTTGGTGATCCAGATTGGTCACATTCAGAGTAATCGGACCTCCCATGGTCAAGCCATGACGGACCCCTGATGTGATCTCGACACGGTCACTCTCGATTTTCATCCGAGCACCGCGACCATAGCCACCTTGTCGGCGTTTGAGCTCTTTATTAATATCCTCTTCTGATAAAGGAAGGCCGGCCGGAACCCCCTCGATAATGGCTGTTAATCGAGGTCCATGGGACTCTCCTGCTGTTAAATATCTCATACCGACCTTATTCCTTTCTTTCCAAAAAGTCCTTCATTTCTTGAAGAGGGATTTGATGAATCGCAGCTCGGCCTAACTCTGGAACAATTACTAATTTCAAGTTCGTCCCACGCGCCTTTTTGTCATGGGTCAAGGCTTGATAAAGGGCTTCTTTATCCCAGTTCTCATAGGTCACCGGAAGGCCAAATTTCCGGCACATTTCTTCGATTTGTTGGCTGATTCCTTTTGGCATCAAGCCCTTTTCTTCTGCAACTCGGGAGAGCTGTACCATACCCATACTGACAGCTTCTCCATGCATAACCTGCCCATAACCAGCTGTCGCTTCAATGGCATGCCCAATGGTATGCCCAAAATTGAGATACAGTCGAATGCCATTGTCCAACTCATCTGCCACAACATGGTCTCGCTTCACCAGGCAAGAATGAGAAATGATGCTCTCTGCATGCTCTAAAATACTCTGGACAGAACCATCCATGGCTTCCAATTCTTCCCAAAGTTCCGTATCTTGGATGAGGCCGTACTTGATGACTTCGCCCATCCCCTCGATCAATTCACGTTGCCCTAAAGTGCTTAACACTTCAGGATCAATAAACACACCATCTGGTTGAGCAAAGGTCCCTACCATGTTTTTAGCAAGTGTTGTGTTGACTCCCGTCTTTCCTCCGATAGAAGAATCCACCTGTGCAGTCAAGCTAGTCGGGATCTGAACAAAGGAAATTCCCCGCATATAGGTCGAGGCAGCAAAACCAGCCAAATCACCAACTACGCCACCCCCAAGAGCAACGATTCCATCACTGCGCGTCATGCTCTGGGTAGCTAGAAAGTCATAGACTTTTGAAACAGTGGTTAGATTCTTACTGGCTTCCCCTTGAAGAAACTCAAAGCGCACCACTTGAAAACCAGCTTTCTCAAGGCTCTTCTCTACGATAGAGGCATATAGCTTAGCCACGCGGTTATCGGAAATAATCGCGACTTTTTTATCACCCCAAAGAGTGCGCAACCAGTCTCCAACCTGGTTGAGACCACCTCTTTCAATCACAATATCATAGGAATGTCCTGGAATAGGTACCGATACGTTCATAGGAATCTCCTTCACGTTTTTCTTTGATTCTATCTTATCATGAAATAAGGCACATGTCTCAATCAAAATGAAAAAGAGACTAGAGCAAGACTGTTTTTTTTAAAATCAGTTCTTGTTCTAATCTCTTAAAGCTTTTTCAATAGGAAAAGGTAAAACCCTCTCTTAGTCACATACAAATTGGCGATATTCTGTTGTCAATGCTTCCCATACAGACTCTGTAGGAAATACTTTCCCAGTCATTAATTCAAAGGCTGCTTCAGCTTGATAAAAGAGCATTCCCAGCCCATTTACCCTCTGGTTTCCTTGATTCACTGCTAATTGCAGAAAGGGGGTCACTGCCGGATAGTAGGCCATCTCTACGATTAAGGCATGTGGGGGAAAGGTCAAGTGACTCGCTATTGGAAGAGACTGACCATCCATTCCAACACCAGTGGCATTTAAGATGAGATCAGCTTGATGAAAAGAGTTTTGAACATCTTCATCTTTCTCAATCGCATACAATTCTATCAAGAAATCAAAGCCTTCTTCAACCAACTGAACTATTGAACGATAATGAACCAATCTTTCCTCTCTCACAAAGACAAGGATACGTTTCACACCTAGATGAATCGCCTGTGCAATAATCGCTAAAGCTGCACCACCTGCACCTAAGAGAACCATTGTTTTTCCCTTAATAGAGAAAGCAGGAGGTAAACTACGAAAGAAACCAATTCCATCCGTATTATAGCCTTTAAGCTTGCCATCACGGTGAACAATGGTATTGACAGAACCGATCTTTCGGGCCATCTCATCCACTTCATCTAGATAAGGAAAGACCTTCTGCTTATAGGGCATGGAGATATTGGCCCCAATCATATCTAACTTACGAATTTGGCTGATGGTGCTTTCTAAGTCTTCTTCAGCAATATCCCAAGCTAGATAAGCAGCATTGGTCGCTGTTAATTCATAGGCTAGATTATGGATGAAAGGAGAAATACTATGACGAATGGGATGGGCAATGACCGCTGCCATCCGAGTATATCCGTCAATCTTCATTTAATAACTCCCGAATTCTTCTCATATTTTCAAGAGGAATTTGACCTGGAGCACTTTCATCTCCGACTCTAGCATAAGACCAAGAAGAGCCTGTCAAATCAGCTGTCAAGCGCGAAATCTTCCCGACCTTGCCCATGGAAATCGTTACATATTCTTGCTCAGGGTTCAGTGTCTTGAAACCACGCGTATAATTCATCAAGTCAAGAACATCTTGTTCATTGTGGGCCATGACAGATACTTTGACTAATTTTGGAGAAAAACTGGTCAATTCCGATAAGATCTCCATCATATTTTCCGGAGTTTCTTGGAAGTTATGGTAGCTGAGAACAAGATTTGAAAATTCCAACATCTCTTCAAAGACTTCACGGTGACTATAATACTCGAAATCGATATAATCCGGATGATAGATGGATTGAATATCTTTCAGGATCCCAACATATTCTTCATTAGTCAGCTCCATCCCTCCACCTTCAGCTCGAGTCCGCAAGGTGAATAAAATCTCGCGTCCAGCAAATTTCTCAAAAACTGCAGGAGCGACGGTTAAGATCTCGCTTTTTTCTAAAAAATCCGCACGCCACTCAATAACATCTGCATCCTCGTAACGCGAACTATCTAGTTGTTGCGCCTCTTCTAAGGAGCGAGGCATAATCGAAACAACTAATTTCATACATCCACCCTAATCGTAAATACTTTTAAGTAATTACTACTTTCTTCTTTCTTGTTCCATCGAAAATCTCCCGGAAGTCCGTATTCCGCTAGATAGCGATGCTTACGGCCTTGAAATCCCTTTTCGATTTGTTTTTTAAATTTTTCTTTGGTCACATTTGCCGCATTGGTACTGAGAATCAAGATCCCACCTGGATTTAAAATCTCGAGTGCCTCGCTGACCAATCGATGGTAATCTTTAGCGACTGAAAATGTCCGTTTTTTATTCCGCGCAAAGCTAGGCGGATCAAGCACGATCACATCATAGCTTAGGTCATGGCGTTTGGCATATTTGTAATAGTCAAAGACATCCATCACGACAAAACGATGAGCATCCAGCGCCAAGCCATTTGCCACAAAATGCGCTTCTGATAATTCTCTACTTCTCTTAGCCAGATCGACCGAAGTCGTCTCTACTGCTCCGCCCATTGCCGCAGCCACAGAGAAGGCTGCCGTATAGGAGAACATATTGAGCAAAGACTTACCAGCCGCTAATCCCTCTACCAAGCTACCTCGGACTTCATGCTGGTCCAAAAAGATCCCCGTCATCAAGCCATCATTGAGAAAGACTTGGTAAGAGACCCCATTTTCAAGAATCAAAAATTCTTGCGGAGCTTCTTCTCCATAGACATGAGCCGATTCATAGTCCAAACCTTTAAAGCGAATCTTTTCATAGCCACCTCGGACTTCTGAAAAAGCTTCTTGAAAGGCTGCTAGAATGGTTTCCTTAATCTGAAATACGAAGGGATTGTACCAAGAAAAAACAACAAACTCACCATATAAGTCAACCGTAAAGCCACCAAAACCATCTCCATCTTGGTTAAAGAGACGAAAGGCCGTCGTCGTTTCATCCGCATAATAAGAACGACGGTATTGCTTGGCTTTGATGAAAAGCTTTTTAAAAAAGTCTTGATCAAAAGCGACCAACTCTTGTGAAACAAACCATCCAATCCCTTTATTTTGTTCAGATAAGTATCCGACTCCGAGGGATTGTCCATCTCCTGAAAGCAATTGAACCTCTTGATCCAAAGCAGGAAGTGACTCAAAATCTTGCTTTTCAAGAAGGGATTGTCCTTGTTTTAATTTTCGAGCTACTTGGCGACTGACTGTGAGTTTTTTCATATCCTCTATTATAGCAAAAGTCTGCAGTTTTCACAAAGAGAGGCTTTATTTACTGGAACTTTTTTTACCGTTTTATCCTAGCTTTCATCATTTAGCTTCAAATGATATAAAATGCCGGATCTTTCCTATTTCTTTCCTCTCCTTTACAGTCATTTTTTTCTTTCTCCATAAAATTGTGGTATACTTGTATATGAAAATTTTTAGGAAATAAGACAAGGAAGTAACATTTTGTGAAAAAAATTACGAATTCGATACTCAATTTCATGAGTACCAGACTAGGATTTGTCTTGACCCTTCTGTTGCTCTACTGGTTCAAAACCATGTGGGCCTATTCAGTTGATTTTAATTTAGACATTCAGGGACCGTATCAGATTTTTCTAGCAGTGATCAACCCATTGCCGATTAGTCTGCTCTTCATTGGTCTTGCACTTTATATCAAACGAACCAAGCTCTTTTATAGTTTGGCTTTTGGGATCTACCTTCTCTTATTTATTTGGTTGATTTCCAACTCCATCTATTATCGAGAGTTTACAGACTTCGTAACGGTCAATACCATGTTGGCTTCCAGCAAGGTTTCTGCCGGTCTCGGAGCTGCTGCTTTAGAATTGTTCCGCCCTTGGGATGTGATCTACATTCTAGATTTCCCTATTCTAGCTTTCTTCTTCTTTAAGAAATGGATTCGAATGGACAATCGTCCCTTCAATAAACGAGCTAGTTTTGCGGTTACCTCTTTATCGGCTATGCTCTTTTCGGCCAACCTTTTCCTTGCAGAAATTGACCGACCTGAGCTCTTGACTCGTGGGTTCTCAAACTACTATGTCGTTCGTGCCCTAGGCTTACCAGCCTTTCTGGGGTATAGCGCTAATCAGACCTATGCTGCCAACAAAGAACGTTCCAAAGCTTCCGAAGCAGATCTAAAGCCGGTGGAAGAATATATCCAACAGCATTATGCCAAGCCTAATCCTGAGTACTTTGGAATGGCCAAAGGCCGTAATGTCATCTACATTCACTTGGAAAGTTTCCAACAATTCTTGATCGATTACAAGTTGAAAGTAGACGATAAAGAATATGAAGTGACACCTTTCTTAAACTCACTTTACCATTCGAAGGAAACCTTTGCCTTTTCAAACGTCTTTAACCAAGTCAAGGCAGGGAAAACGTCCGATGCTGAAACCATGATTGAAACGGGGCTCTTTGGACTCAACCAAGGTTCCTTTATGGTGAACTATGGTGGAACCAATACCCAACAGGCTGCACCATTTATTCTTTCAAAAAATGGTTACAACTCAAGCGCTGTTTTCCACGGGAATGCTGGAAGTTTCTGGAATCGAAATACCGCCTATAAACAATGGGGCTACAATTACTTCTTTGATGCCAGCTACTTCACCAAACAAAACAGCAGCAATTCCTTCCAGTATGGTCTTAATGACAAATACATGCTCAAGGATTCCATCAAATACCTAGAAAGATTGCAACAACCTTTCTATACGAAGTTCATTACGGTTTCCAACCACTATCCTTATACGACCAGCTTGTCAGGAGATGATCTCGGCTTCCCTCTAGCTAAGACTCAGGACGAAACCATCAATGGCTATTTTGCGACCGCTAACTATCTAGATTCTTCGATCAAAGCCTTCTTTGATTACCTGAAAGAATCTGGTCTTTACAAAAATTCCATCATCGTTCTCTATGGGGACCACTACGGAATTTCAAACTCCCGCAACCCAGCTCTTGCTCCTCTACTTGGTAAGAACTCTGAAACGTGGTCAAGTTATGACAATGCCATGTTGCAACGCGTACCTTATATGGTAGTTATTCCAGGTATGGATAAGGGTGGCATCATTGATACCTACGGTGGCGAAATTGATATGCTCCCAACCTTGGAACATTTGCTAGGTATTGAATCCAATAAATTCCTCCAAGTTGGTCAAGATATGCTCTCTCCAGAACATGATCAAATCGTCGCCTTCCGCTCCGCTAACTACTTTGTAACTCCAGAGTATACGAGCTATAGTGGCCGGACCTATTACACTAAAACAGGTGAGGAAATCACCAACCCAGACGAAAAAACCAAGGAAGAACTGGATAAGATTAGGGAAGCTGCTAACCTGCAATTGAAGATTAGCGATAGCATCCAGACTGGTGATCTCCTTCGCTTCTTCAAGGGCAATGATCTTGGAAAAGTCAATCCAGAAGATTATTCCTACACCAATTCCTTCAAGGCATTGAAGAAGATTGAAAAGGAAAAAGGTGACAAATCAACCAGCCTTTATAACCAACGTGGCAACCAGTCTACCGTTGATCTCTTCAAGGCACCAACTTATAAAGAATTGCACCCAGAAGACGATAGTTCTTCCTCAACAGAGACCAGTAGCAGTTCTTCTAAATAAAAAGAATCCCTGAGTTTAAAAACTCAGGGATTTTATGATTTCTTTTAAAAAAACTTAGTCTAGGACTTCAAAAACAGAAGCTGTTAAATTCTCCACGTAGAATGGTCGTTTATGACGACTATTCCCAACCATCAATTTCAATTTATTTGAATTTTGGAGGTAATATGGAAGTCCGCTGGCGTTGAAGATGACCAAGTACTTCTTGTCTCCTGTTAATTCATAGATGACAAGGCCACTGGTATCAGTTGCAGATTGAATAAAGACTTGTTGGTAGATTTTATCATAGCTTTCAAGTCCTAAGACAGGAAGACTTGTCTTCAAGGCGATCAAGCTTCGGATATAGGCAATTGATTCCTTGTTTTGACTGACCAGATCCCAATTAACCTGATTCACATAATCTGGAGCATTGTAGGAATTCATGGCCCGCTCACGATCCAAAGGTGTGATCTCTCCATCAGGACCTGTCGCTACCAATTTAGTCCGCATAAACTCTTGCCCCAATTGCATAAAGGTCATACCCTGGAAGAGCAGGTTCATGGCCGTAGCCAACTCTGAGCGCTTGACCAAGCCTGCTACTTCTTCATTTGGATGGAGGGTCTGAAGCAAGTCATAGAGATTATAATTGTCATGAGCCTCCACATAATTCAAAACCTGATTCGGACTTAAATAATGACCCAGCTCCGCACTACCTAGGACAGCACGCGCAACGATATTCTCTGTTGATTTTCGGCTGACAAAGCCACGTTTGATGGAACCATAAACCTCAGCTCCTTTAATAGCATCGCGCTCCGTGTCGTTAAAGAATCCAATACGTGGCAATTGCGCCGCATTGTCTTTCTTAGCCTTGTCCTCTGGTGCGAGACCGGTTCCCATGTCCCAACCTTCTCCGTAAAGAAGAATGCGTGGATCCAGAGCATCCATCGCCTCCCGAATAGCATTCATTGTCGTCACATCATGAATGCCCATCAAATCAAAGCGGAAACCATCGATCTGGTACTCTTTTACCCAGTGCGTAAGGGAATCAATCATGTACTTGCGATACATTTCATGCTCACTTGCCGTCTCATTACCGACACCTGTCCCATTTTGGAAGCGCCCATCTGGCTCCATCCGGTAATAATAATCCGGAACTGTATTTTGGAAAGGACCATGCTCCGTTGAGTAGGTATGATTGTAGACCACATCTATGACTACAGAAATCCCAGCTTCATGATAAGCCCGGATCATAGTTTTAAGCTCTTTCATGGTTTGTTTGGGATTGGATGGATCTGTTGAAAAACTGGTTTCTGGTGCAGAATGATTCTGAACGTCGTAACCCCAATTGTAGGTCACACGACCTTCTTCATCGTACTGTTTATAGCGATCAGATATCGGCTGTAATTGCACGACATTGACCCCTAACTGACGGATATAATCAAAGGCAGTCACATCGCCATGGCTATTGACAGTTCCTTCTTGGCAAGCCCCCAGATAGGTCCCACGCAAAGACTCGTCCACACCTGATGTCGGTGACTTGGTCAAATCCCGAAGGTGCATCTCATAGATCACTGCTTGACAAGGATTGTCCAGGCGCCAGGGAGTCGCATCGGCGCCTTTTTTAGTGCCCCAATCAAACTGACGATCTACTCTTGAAAGAATGGCTGAGCGCATCCCATCCGCTGTCGTTGCAATGCTATAAGGATCACGCGTCACTTGAGTATGGTGTTCAAAATGCATACGATATTGATAGGCCATGCCACTTAAATTTCCTAAAAAATCTAAAATCCAAACACCATGGGTATTTTCTGGGTGGTAGCTAGACTCTTGTTTGCCACGTGTCATCGGCATACTCTTCCAGATAGGCGCATCCAAGTCTGTAGATTGATAGAGCAACAATTCAACTTTCTTAGCAGTAGGAGCCCATAGTTTAAAGCAATGCTCCCCTTCTTCCTCCCGATGACCGAGCCATCCTTGATACGCCCATTTAGCATCAAACTCTCTAGGACGCATTGCCATATCGTAGGCATGAGGCTGACGATGGCTGTATGCATGACTCGTCAAAGCAGCTTGCAAAGAATAATAGACTGTATCGTCTCCATCGAGAATCCACACTTCTCGAACATGCCCTTCTGGTAAGAGTTCGATTTCAAAATCACGGGTCTTGGTGAGCCAATCCCCTTCTTTAACCAGGACATGGCCTCGGTTCAAGGCATCCTCACTCTCGTATACCAGATTTCCCTCTACTCCAAAATAATCCAACTTGGAGAAAGAGACTGATTTTCCTTCTACTTGATCCTGCCACTGCCACATATCATAGGCAAAATAATTTCCTTTTTGCTTATGAAAATGAAGTTTTACATGGTATTGTCGCATAACATTTTCCTATTTCCAATTTAATACCGAAGGAACCATCCGCTTGTAAAACACGTACATGACTCCAACTATTGTTTTTATTCTTCAGATGGGTGAACCAAAGCATCGTTGTTGATTTCATCAATATTTGCAAAGAATTCCAAGTGATTATGGAAGACTTCCAATTCAACCGGCGTATCTCCCCCGTATTCCCCATCTAGATTGATGCGGAACGGTTGAGCATTTTTCCCTAACATTTCAATCGTCAACTTCTTGGTCTTGAGATATTCTACATTTTCATCGTGCACATGCTTGCCCCCATTGATGGCCTGAATCATCAAGGACAACATGTTAAAGAGCTTAGCAGTTTTTACGATAATCAAGGTAAAGTTCCCATCATCAAGCTTAGCATCTGGCGCGACACTTTCAAAACCAGCAATGGAGTTGGTCAAGGCCACAAAAATCATAGACGCTGGCCCTTCAAAGACACCATTGTCGTGCTCAATCCGCACCTTGCGAGCCTTGTTTCGTGGCAACATTTTAGCAGCCTCTGCCACATAGGCAAAGTAACCCAAGCGAGATTTAACACTACTTGGAACACTGAAGGTCAATTCTGTCATGGTTCCTGCTGCGGCAATATTGATGAAATACTTGCTGCCATAGGCACGACCAATGTCCATTTGAATGGTTTGATTCTTTTCGATAATGCGAGCAGCCGCCACAGGATCTCCCATCGGTATCTTCAAGGCACGCGCATAGTCATTGGTGGTACCGGTCGGGATAAAGGCCATCTGCGGACGATTTTCCAGACCTGCAACCCCATTGACCACTTCGTTAATCGTACCATCTCCACCAGCGGCAATGATTAAATCAAAGCCTGCCTTAGCGGCTCTTTCTGCTTCATTTTGGGCAGAAAATGGTTCTGGAGTCGTTTGATAAGCGCTAGTTTCATAGCCCACATCTTCGAGTACGTCCAAGACTTCCGCAATATTTTTCTTGATAATTTCTTGCCCAGAGGTCGGATTATAAATTAAACGGGCTTTTTTGATTCGTTCTACCATAAAGATCCTCTATAAACTTTCAAGCCAGGCCTCATCTTCTACCTGGATTCCTAATTCTTGTGCTTTGGTTAACTTGCTGCCAGCGTCACTACCTGCAACGACCAAATCTGTTTTTTTGGAAACCGATCCAGTCACCTTAGCGCCTAAACTTTCTAATTTTGCCTTGGCTTCTGAACGCGTGAGTCGCTCTAGCTTCCCAGTCAAAACGACTGTCATTCCTGATAGGGCCGCATCAGCAGCGACTTTTTCACCAAGATAAGCCATATTGACACCAGCTTCTTTGAGCTCTTGCAAGAGACGCTTGGATCCTTCTTGTGCGAAATAACGCTTAAGGCTTTCAGCTACGACCATACCGAGACTATCAATGCTGGCAATCCGTTCTGGATCAGCTGTTGCCAATTGATCGAGGTCATGGAATTCTTGGAGCAAGATTTGACTAACCTTGCTACCGACATGGCGGATCCCCAAACCAAAGAGTAACTTCTCAGCTGAATTCTCTTTTGAAGCTTGAATGGCTTCATGGAGTTTTTCAGCAGATTTTTCTTTAAAGCCTTCTAAGGTCAATAGATCCTCTACGCTTAGGCGATAGATCCCTGCCACATCCTCTACTAACTGAGCTGCAAAGAGTTTCTCTACAACAGCTGGACCCAAGCCTGTGATATTCATAGCATCCCGACTTGCAAAGTGGTTCAATCCTTCCTTAATCTGAGCTGGACAGAGTGGATTGATACAGCGAAGGGCCACCTCATCCTCAAAATGAAGCAACTCACTCTGGCAACTCGGACAATGAGTTGGAATGGCTAATGCTTGATCAGAGACTCGCTTATCTTTAACAACACGCAAGACCGCAGGAATGATATCACCCGCCTTGTAGACAATAACGGTATCATCCTGATGAATATCTTTTTCGGCAATATAGTCCACATTGTGCAAGGTTGCCCGACTAACAGTAGTTCCTGCTAGCTGGACTGGAGTTAGATTGGCAGTTGGCGTCACAACTCCGGTCCGTCCAACCGTCCAATCCACTGATAAGATTTTCGCTTCTTTTTCTTCAGCTGGAAACTTATAGGCGACAGCCCATTTAGGAGCTTTTACGGTAAAGCCTAGTTCTTCTTGAACAGCTAGGTCATTGACCTTGATGACGATCCCATCGATATCGTAGGGAAGATCCTCTCGAAGTTGAGCTACTTTTTGGATAAAGTCCCAAATTTGCTCCATATCCTCAGCCAGCACTCGCTCTTGGTTCACGACAAAGCCTAAGCGGGCTAATTTCTCAAGCACGCCTTCCTGACTGCTTTGATCCGTCGGGCTCACTTCTTGATACAAGAAGGTCGCGAGATTTCGCTTGGCCACGATTTTCGTATCCAATTGGCGAAGCGTTCCTGCAGCAGCATTTCGTGGATTAGCAAACTCCGGCTCGCCGTTTTCTTGACGGATCTGATTGACCCGATCAAAGGAAGCCCGTGGCATATAGCACTCGCCTCGAACCGTGATGTTCACTGGCTCTGGTAACACCAAAGGAATATCCTTGACCCGCTTGAGGTTCTCTGTAATATCCTCACCGACAGAACCATCCCCACGTGTCGCCCCCGTTACGAGGACTCCATTTTCATAGGTGAGGGAAATGGACAAGCCATCGATCTTCAGCTCACATACATAGCTAACCGAAGGAAATTCCTTACGAACACGCTGATCAAAGGCTTCTAATTCTTCACGCGAAAAAGCATCCTGCAAACTATAAAGGGGATACTGGTGCTGGTATTTGGTAAAGCCTTTTAAAACCACCCCACCTACACGGTGAGTTGGACTCTCTGGTAAGATCTCATCAGGATGAGCGGTTTCTAGTTCCACCAACTCCCGATATAATTGATCATATTCACTATCTGAAACAGATGGAGCGTCTTTTGTGTAATACTCGTAAGCATATCGATTGAGTAATTCCACTAATTCTTTCATTCTGGTTTTCATGTTCTTATTTTATCATAAAATCTTAATTTAGCCTTGAATTTACTGCATTCTTAGCATTAAAAAAAGGAGCCAAAACTCCCTTTTCTTATTTTGTAAAATCGATCCGTTTAGAAAGTTGATTGATCACAATCGCTCCAAAAATCAAGGATGCGAATTCACCCAATCCCATAGTCAACCAGTTATAGAAGAATGGTTGGCCTTGAAGGTAGTATAGTTCCAAGGCAATCGTAAACATGGAGATGGAAAAGAAAATCGCAAACAAGAAATGGTCCAAGCGAATAAGACCGTCAAACAAGAACTTGTTTTTGAATCGACCAAATAGAATGAGTCCAAGTCCTAAGAAGACAAAGGTTGAACCTCCACCGACAAAGACATCGATCCATCCAAAACTAAATAAGTTAGCAATCATACAACCAAGCGTCACCGCAATCAAGTACTTCTTATTGTAAAAAGCTAAGAAATTCATCATTTCCGAAACACGGAATTGATAGCCATAGTAGGCCATAGCGTTGAGAGGTGGAGTAATGGTCAATACGATATAAATCGCAGCAACAATGGCAATTTGTGCCATATCACGAGCAGTTAACTGTTTCATTTATTCTCCTTTAGCGGTTTTCCCGCGTGTAATATGCTTGGCGAAAGGATCTTAAGCACCAAGGGTTGAAGGTTTGATTTCTTCAACCTTTCAAGTATAGCATATTTTGAGCTTTTATGGTAGACTGAATTTATGAAAACACTAATTAAAAAATTTTTTGATAATGAGATTTTATCCTATCTCTTTTTTGGGGTTGCCACAACCATTGTTTCCGTCGGAACCCGCCTCTTCATCTATCAAGTGTCTCGTGATGAACGATTAGCGACCGCGATTGGAAACATTGCTGGGATCCTCTTTGCCTTTGCAACCAATGATACCATTGTCTTTAAACAAGAAAGAAAGGGCTGGTTTCAGCGCTTGATCCGATTTGCAATTGCGCGCTCTGGGACCTTTGTACTGGACATGGCCTTGACCGAGATTTTTGTCAAGCAGTTCCCAGGAATTATCGGTCAATTCGTCCACAATAACAAGAGCCAGATCAATCTGATCGAAACCCTCTTTGCACAAGTGGCCATTGTGGTCCTCAATTACGTCTTTAGTAAACTCTTTGTCTTTAAAAATAAAAACAAGGCTTGAAACGATTGTTTCAAGCCTTATTCTTTTAAACTTCTATACTTGCATGCTCTGCACTTAATTGATAGATGGTGCCTTCAACCCCAAAATAATCCTTAGCTAGATCTTTCAATTCCTGCATGGCTGTTTGTGCCCGTTTGGCCTCCTCCTCGTTGATGGCTTCAATGACCAAAATAGCGTCCTTGGTATCTTCAGTTAGCATGGTTCTTTGAGCCTCACGCCAATTCAAACAACGGCAAACGGCGCCTTCTTGGTCGTAGTAGATGATCTCCCCTTCCAAAGCTGGCGCATCTTCGTCAGCTCCTAATGGAAAGAAAGGTTCGCCCCCTTTCGCTTGGCCTAGAGAGAGTCCACCCACCAATTTATCCATATCTTCTCCCCCACAAGGAAGGGCATAAGCCATAGAAACGCTATTGTAAAGATCCACCAAAGGATTAATCGGATAGAATTCACGTCCCTGGTGAACCCGTTTTAAGAGTGCTTCGATTGAAGATCGGGCTCCTTTTTTTGTTTTAAACTTGCTAAAAGCTTGGCGCCACTCTTGAACGAACTCACTCTGGGTATAGTTTTCTTCATCGATAAATTCCCATGCTCGCTTGGCACCCTTGTCCAACAATTCTTTGAAATAAGGATCCTTGGCTTCATCTACTGTATTATCAATACCATACAAGGACATTACTGTAATTCTAGCTGTTGGAAATAAATCCCAAAATGCTTGATCGACTGTCACTTTCATTGCTTTACCTCACTATAATTTCTTTTTTGACCTTTTTTGACTAGTTCCCAATCCAAGGTGATATTCTCACGAACTCGGATCAGATACTCTTCTAACTGTGCGACTTCTTCTTTGGAAAATCCTTTTAAGGCAGTTGTCTCAGAGTAAAGATGCTCCCCTAAAATGAAGGGGTAAATCTGCTTACCTTTTTCAGTTAATTCCCATTCCTTTGTTTTAAGGTTTTCACCCTTTGGGCGCTGTTGAATCATTCCTCGTTCTTCTAGTCTTTTTACGGATCGGGCAACAGTTGAGCGATCTACTTTTAAGAGCTCAGAGAGTTCTTCCTGAATCATTCCAGGTTGCTCCGCAATTCGCACCAGGTAGAGGTATTGACCACGCGCCAGATCCAAATCTCGAAATTCAATATTTGCTATAGAATCCAGTGCTCGCGCAATGATGCCAATCTCACGCAAAATACTCATCTCACTCCTCCTTTCCTATTGACAATAGCATAACACATTTTTATTGCAAATGCAACAAAATGGATAAAAAAAAAGAGGCTGGGACAAAAGTCCTAGCCTCTCAATTATTTTTGAATTATCGAGCAAGACGCAGTGGTTGAGTGGGCTCTACTACGCTGATTTCATCAGCTTTTACAGCCCTACTCAACTGTGCAGAGGTGGGACGACGAAATCGAATTCTAACGAATTACCGATTTCTGTCCCACTCTCCCTTATTCTATTTTATCTTTTTTTCTCAAGCGTAACCGTCGCTTTAATGTTTGTGAAGCTTCTTTATGCCGAAAAGCTACTTCTTCCGTTTTTAATTTGGAGACAATTTCTCCATTGCGCGTTTGGAACTTGGCTTCTCTAGCAAACTGGATACTGGCGTTTAAAATACAACCAATAATCATGATTTTAGCTACCAAGATGAACCAGAACATAATGACCGCTAGGACGACAGAACCGAAGAAACGAGCATCTAAGAAATGACTCACATAACGATCCACATATTTCCAAAAGATATTCAAGATCGCATACAGGACAGCAACAACGAAGGTCGCCCCTGGCAATACATATCTAAATTTTGGAATTTTGACATTTGGAAGGGTGTAATAGAGCAAGACCAGACTGACAAATAGCAAAAGGTAGATGGTCGGCTCTGTCAAATTCAGTAAGCGCACATAAATCGTCCGATCAAATGAAAAGGTCTTATAGAGATAACGAACGATCATTTTCCCAAACATGGAAAGGATCAGCGAGAGTCCAAACAAGCCCTGCAAGGCAAAACTGATCAGAAAGCTAAAGAGTCGCCCCCAGATAATACCACGCTCCTTTTCCACCCCATAACTCTTGTTATAGGCTTTTTGGAGGTAGGCAATGCTCTGAGAGAAGATCCACAAAGCAGAAATAATCGAGAAACTCAGTAAGCCTGTCGAAGGTTTGGTCAAGACACTCGAAATCATCTGTGCCACTATTCGATATAAGGAGGCTGGCAAAACTTTCTGTAAGCTTAAAAGAATCTGAGTGGGACGAATATGAAAGTAAGGCAGAATATTGGCTGCAATCAGCATCAAAGGGAAAATGGAGATCAGCAAATAATAGGCAACCGCAATGCTAGTGATATCAGACTCTGCACTCTGATAAAATCGCACGAAGCCTTTTATAAATGGCTGTCCCAGTATTTTTTGTAGGACCTTTTTCATTCGTCACCTCCCCATTTTACTAAAAAAGAGCAAAGAGCGAAACCAGACACTTGCCTTCAGCTCCATTCTTTCCTCTCTATTTTTTAGTATGTTCCTTCTTCACCTTGACTAGTCAAGATCACTGGACCATCTTTTGTAATCACAAATTGATGCTCGTATTGACAAGAAAGGCCACCGTCAAGGGTCTTATGGGCCCAACCAGTTTCCATATCTGTATCAATCTCCCAAGTACCGGTATTAATCATTGGCTCAATCGTCAAGACCATCCCTTCACGTAAGCGAAGACCGCGTCCAGCACGACCATAATGTGGGACCATTGGTTCTTCATGCATGGTAGGCCCGACACCGTGTCCGACCAAATCACGCACCACGCCATAGCCTTTGCTTTCTGCATACTCTTGAATCGCTGCACCAATATCTCCCAAGCGATTGCCAACGACCGCTTTCTCAATTCCCTTATAGAGACATTCTTTGGTCACGTCCATCAAATCTTGGACTTCTTGCGAAACATTTCCAACCGCATAAGCCCAGCAAGAGTCCGCCAAGCCACCACTATAAGACTCCGTGTATTTCTTGACTTGCGCTACATTATCAAAATCTAATTTCGATACATCCAAAACAGACTTATCAAGCGGTTCTGACAAGACCATGTCTACCTTGAGGAGATCACCATCTTTGAGAATGACATGACGTGGAAAAGCATGGGCTACCTCGTCATTCAAACCACAGCAAGTCGCATAAGGATAATCCATGAGACTGCCTTCTACACCGATCTGAAGCGGCAAGACATTGGCTTCTTTACAGCGACGACGGACATATTCTTCTACTTCCCATAGGTCAAGCCCTGGCTTGATCAAGTCACGTAATCCAATATGGATGCTGGCAAGGAAATCACCTGCACGATCCATGGCTTCAATTTCACGTTGTGATTTTAATGTAATCATTGTCTCCTCATTTCTTTTTGTTTAATTAATCTTAATTGTAATGGTTGCTTTCGCAACTAGCTGCAGATCTAAATACAAGCTAAAATCAACCAAGGCCGAACGTCTGGTTCGTCGAACTAGTTGTGGTTCAATGCGGATCACATCATCCACCTGCACAGCCTGTAAAAAATTGATGATCAACTGTTCGACAATCAAGCTACGCCCACTGTGTTGCATCATCTTGCGAATAACCTTCATCAGCACTTCGATCATGACCCCATTGGCCAAAACACCGCTTTTCTCCAGCATACTTGGCTCCACTGTGAATTGGTAATGGTCGTTCTCTGTTTGAATCTTTTGACCAATTTGCTCACTAAAGGTTGGTAAGCTCGAAAACTGCACCTTGCTAATCCGATCCATGACATCCCGACGCGTAATAACACCCAGCAAGGTCTGGTTATTACGAACAACAGGAATCATTTCATAATCTTCAGCGATCATCCGTTGGCTAATCGTCGCAATGCTGGTGGACAAATTAGTGGTAAAAATGGTCCGTGACATCACCTTATCAAGGGTCGTCTGAGGCGCCTTATCTCCAGCATCTCTCATGGTTACGACGCCCACTACCATCTGGTGCTGATTGACAACCGGAAAACGACTAAAGCGATTCTTTCGAACCAAATCTAAATAATCCCGGACCGTATCCGTCTCAGAAAGATAGCCGTACTCATGGAAGGGCCGATAGACCTGCTCGACTGTCAAGATATCCGTCTTGATCTGCATATTAGACAAGGCCTTATTGATCATAGTCGCGACGGTATAGGTATCGTGTGAAGTTCGGATGACTGGGATTTGTACCTGATTGGCCAGATCAATCACATCCTCACTCACTTCAAAGCCACCTGTCACTAAGACCGCATTGTCATGTTTAAGAGCCAATCGTTGGATGCTAGTACGGTCACCCACGATCAAAAGCCCACCTTCAGACACATAGTCTAGGACGTGCTTTTCCGTCATAGCACCGATGTAAAATTTATTAAATTCTTTTTCGAGACCTTCTTCACCAGCTAATATTTCTGAACCGGTGATTTCTAAAATTTCCCGATAGGTCAAATGCTCTAGTACAGCTTTTTGCGATTTGACACGGATGGTTCCGCTTCTAGGACGCGTTTCCACAATTCCTTGATTTTCAGCTTCTTTAATGGCACGATAGGCCGTCCCATCACTGACATTCAAAAAATTGGAGATACTGCGGACACTGACCCGTTTTCCAATCGGTAATTTTTCGAGATAGTCTAAAATCTCTTGGTGTTTACTCATAGAAGTCCCCTCTACCTAGGCGGAAATCATAATAATCGCGCATTTTACGCGTATAGCGGTCACTCCCTTTGAATTGACGAAAGAGACGAAAACCAGCCTTCAAAGCGACCTTTTGACTCCCTGCATTTTCAACATGGGTGACAATCTTAAGCTCCTTCAGTTGAAATTTCTCAAATGATAGATAGACCAACTCTTTGACCGCTTCTGTCATCAGACCCTTTCCCCAAAAATCTTTGCGCAAAAAGTAGCCTAACTCAGCCTCACCCTTGATTTCATCCAACTTTTCAAACTTGATCGAACCGATCATCTGATTGGTTTCCTGATCACAGATCGCCCAAACCCCCAAAGGATTTTTCATGAAATAGTTGGCTAGTACATATTGAGTTTCAGAAAGATCGGCTTGTGCAGGAAAGATAAATTGTAGGTTATCAGGATTCGAAGCAATCTTATAAAAATCTTCCGCATCCTCAAAGAGAAAAGGTCGTAAATACAACCTTTGTGTTTCAATTAGTGAATAGGCAGCTAAGTGCGTCCAAATATTCATTTCAAACTCCATTGTTCGTGTATCCAGCCGCCACTATCAGATCCCTAGTTCTGTCACTATTCCTCTACCAACTGGATGTCTGCTCCAAGTTGGGTCAATTTATGAATAATATCTGAATACCCGCGAAGGATGTATTCCACATTTGTAATTTCTGTTGTTCCAGAAGCCATGAGACCGGCGATCACTAAAGCCGCACCAGCTCGAAGATCCGTCGCTTTCACACTGGATCCTGTCAATTGATTTGGCCCTTCATAGATAATGTGGTCGTTTAAGGTCGAAATGGTGGCTCCCATTTTAGCCAATTCTGGCACATGGTTGACCCGTTTTTCATAAATCGTATCAACAATGCGCCCACGTCCTGCAGCCGTTAAGAGCAAAGGTGTGATCGGTTGTTGCAAATCAGTCGCAAAACCAGGATAAGGAGAGGTTTTGATCTGGATGGCCTTCAAGCCCGTCTGCTTTTCTACAAAGATACTATCTTCAGAAATGGTCATGCGCACACCCATTTCCTCTAACTTGGCAATATAGCTCTCCAAATGCTCATACAGGACATTATTGATCTGGATACCTTCTCCAATAGCAGCTGCAAGGGCAATATAGGTTCCAGCTTCGATGCGATCTGGAATCACCTGATGTCTAGTTCCATGCAATTGTGGAACACCATCAATGATTATGATATCCGTACCTGCTCCCCGAATATGGGCTCCCATGTTGTTTAGCAAGGTTACCACATCGATAATCTCAGGTTCCCGCGCAGCATTTTCGATCACTGTCCGACCTTCAGCCTTGACCGCTGCCAAAATCGTATTGATCGTTGCACCGACACTAACAGTATCCATGTAGATGTTTGCTCCTTGAAGAGGCTTGCCATCAGTCGCAAGTTTCATACTAGAGCCATCCATGGTCATAGCGGCTCCCATTGCTTCAAAGGCCTTCAAATGCAAATCGATCGGACGTGGTCCAAGGTCACACCCTCCAGGTAGTCCAACCGTTGCTTGACCATAGCGTCCTAATAAGCTGCCATAGAAATAATAGGAAGCTCGCAGACTGTTGATTTTTCCAAATGGCATGGGCATATTCTTCACCCCACGTGGATCAATGATCAAACTGTCTTCTTTGCGTTCAATCTTAGCCCCCATGATGGTCATGATTTCAATCAGACTCGCCACGTCGGAGATATCCGGTACCCCATCAAGGGTCACGATATCATCCGCCAGAATGGTCGCCGGAATCAAGGCTACTACACTATTTTTTGCACCACTAATGGTCACCTCTCCTTTTAGAGGGCGACCACCATTTATTACAATTTTTTTCATCTTAATAATTTATTAGCTCTTTCAAGTCTTTTTCCTTTTACTATCGTTTTTTGTAACGGAAATAAAAGGGACAACGTATTCAAAATACTGCATCTATTATACCACAGATCGACCTATTTTTCCATCTGTAGGAATTTTCAAAACGAAAAAAAGCTAGGATCAACTTGACCCTAACTTTTCCATTTCAACGAATTATTTTACAGCTTCTTTCAAGGCTTCTACCTTGTCCAAACGTTCCCATGGAAGGTCAATATCTGTCCGTCCCATATGGCCGTATGCTGCTGTTTGACGGTAGATTGGACGTTTAAGGTCCAACATTTGGATAATCCCTGCTGGACGAAGATCAAAGATCTCACGCGCTGCTTTTTCAAGCTTACTTTCAGCAACTGTTCCCGTACCAAAGGTATCAATACGAACAGAGACAGGTTGAGCAACCCCAATGGCATAAGCCAATTGCACTTCTGCTTTCTTAGCAAGCCCTGCTGCCACGATGTTTTTTGCAATATAGCGAGCTGCATAGGAAGCGGAACGGTCCACCTTCGTCGCATCCTTACCAGAGAAGGCACCACCACCGTGACGTGAATAACCACCATAAGTATCCACGATGATCTTACGACCTGTCAAACCGGAATCCCCTTGAGGCCCACCGATAACAAAGCGACCTGTTGGGTTGATGAAGAATTTGGTTTCCTCATCTAGATAAGAAGCTGGAATCACCTCTTTGATGACCTTGTTAATTACATCT
This sequence comes from Streptococcus caecimuris, assembly GCF_943193075.1. Classification (NCBI taxonomy): domain Bacteria; kingdom Bacillati; phylum Bacillota; class Bacilli; order Lactobacillales; family Streptococcaceae; genus Streptococcus; species Streptococcus caecimuris. The sequence goes on from NZ_CALPCT010000005.1 coordinate 57,628, forward strand.
TCATGGATTTGTTCATTGCTGACATCTGGATCGTGTTGAGTTGAAATAACCACCGTATCCACGCGCACTGGCTGGTCATTTTCATCGTACTCGACAGTGACCTGTGATTTGGCATCTGGACGAAGATAGCTGATTTCCCCAGACTTACGAAGTTCAGCCAAACGACGAACCAACTTGTGGCTGAGTGAAATCGGTAATGGCATGAGTTCTTCTGTTTCATCCACTGCAAAACCAAACATGAGACCTTGGTCTCCTGCTCCGATCAAATCAAGTGGATCTTGATCTGCGTTTCCACGAACTTCCAAGGCTTCATTAACCCCTTGGGCAATATCAGGAGATTGTTCCACCAAAGATGGGTGTACTCCTACAGTTTCAGCTGAGAATCCATATTCCGTATTAGTATAACCAATCTCTGCAATGGTATCACGAACCACACGGTTAATATCCACATAAGCAGTCGTTGAAATCTCACCAAAGACATGCACGGAACCAGTATAAACAGCTGTTTCGGCAGCTACGTGAGCTTCTGGATCTTGCTCTAAAATAGCATCTAAAATAGCATCTGAAATTTGGTCTGCAATCTTATCTGGATGCCCCTCAGATACTGATTCAGACGTGAAAAGTTTACGTTCTGACATAAAAATGTCCCCCCTTAAAAAATATTGTTATAGAGTTACAAAGTACTGATAGAAGATTTCTACCACCTTATCGGGACCATATAACACTTCATTATAACACATTACATATGATATGGAAAATGATTTTTCAAAAAGCCCATTAAATCAGCTTTTTCGGTCTATGCACTACCTAGTTAAACTGACTTAAACAGTCCTCAAAGTTCCTAAAAAGTTCACAAAAAATACCCCGTAGGGTATCTATCAATTGACGAGTTCAGCAGGCAAGATCTAGCACCCTCACACGGTGCTTTTTTTATCTTCAAAAATGATAGGCGTCCGCGTACCAATGGGTACTCGAAAACCTACCACCTACTTAAATGATAACAGTTCTTTAAAAATTTTCAACCCTATCTACTTTAATCAGTCTCCATTTTTAAATAATATACCTCCAATAAATACCAGGACTCCTAAAACCAAGGATAAAATATTTGGACCTGTCCAATAAGGATCTAGCGTACCTATGATGGAAACAATAAATAAGACGGCTGATGTATTTAAGAGACCCACATTTCCATTCCTCATAGCTATGAAAAGGATGAAAGTCGCAATCATAAAACAAATATAATGGATGGCACCAATATATAAGATCAGTAGATACATGGGGTTTCCTAAAAATAAAGGAAAAATCATAATACCAAGGTGGCAGACTGCTATTATAAGGGCGCTCCATAACCAAGACGAATGAAGAATAATCCTCTTTGGCGAATTTTCTTTATCATTGTTTGATTGTATATCAGCATTCAACTGATCGTTTACATCTATGTCTCCTTCTACTTGAGAGTCCGCCATCTCTGGTTTAGTGTCAATAGATGATAGATCTTGTACTTTCACCTTGGACTCCCAGCTAACTGCAACTTTCTCAAGTAAACTAAAAACACGACAAGCAATATAAATCGATAAGAGAAGATAAAAGAGACCGTAAAAGCTTATACGAGAGATGAAAGAGTATACTGCACCTATCACAACAAGAGAAGATAAAATGAGCAAGAGAGAAAATACTTTCTGAAGTTTCTCACTTGTACTTGTGATCATAACATTAATCAGAAGTAAAAACATTAACTCCATTACACTGTATCGAAGTGTAAAAGCGTAAATATCACTCGTTCTATCCATACCAATCAATATAAATAGTGGAGAAATATTTGTAGAGGCAACAAATAGTACTAAATAAGCTATCGATGATTTCCAACCATCTTTACTTTTCCAATTGTTTAAAAGCTCCCTCATTTCTACATTCTTTATAAGCAAGCAAATCCATATTAAACAAATGATATTTAGCACAAAGGAAATGTTCATCAGATTTGTTGGGGAGAAAGGTGGTAAAAAAAACATCAGTAGTTGGGTAATTGAGAGGAGAAGAGCAGCTATCAATCCTTCAACATTTAAACGCTGCTTCATGATTCTCCAAATTACCCAGCAAATAATCATTCCATTCCATATAGAAAAAATACTAGAGGTAGTGATCAGTGGTGTATTTCCATTTAAATTTTGGACATTATAGCTCTCTACTAGACTACTACCATAAGAAACAAGATAAAGAATTGCTTCAAGAATTAGCAGTATACCATACCATTTTTTTCTAGACATAGATTCTCCTCCGCTTTCTAAGAAAAGTATTTAACGATCCATTTATTTAAATTATAACACAATTTGTAACCGTTTTCTCAGTGCGTTATCAGTACTAAATAAATAAAAAAGATAGGATTGAACATCCTACCTGCTATCATCACTCTTCATTTTTTAACAATACAGTTCCAATCAATACCAGCACTCCTACCACAAACTGTGGTATATGATTAATCACCCAATCCGGATCACCCGCAGCAATAAATGAAAAAACATAAATAGCTGCTGCTATATAAAGAGTTGCTTTATTGCCATTCCAAAGCAGGATAGTTGCAATAACAAAACTAATCATATGGATTCACAAGAAGTCCAAAAAGCCACCAGCCCACGCTCCCATTGCAAAGAGACCTAATAAAAGTTAAACTGTATAAGCAATGGCGATTAACAGGGCAAAATAAAGTATTGCAGAAGTCCCAACTCTCTTTTCTGGCTTCATTTCATTGTTAGGAAGAAGACTTTCATCTGAAACGAATGCCTCTTTTTCTGTATCTACTTCCAGATTTTTCTGTTGATCTGTCATAACTTTCTCCTAACCTTTTTAGTTATTCTTTCAAATAATAGCGCTTAAAAATAGAGCGGATGAACTGATTTAACTATCTCTTTGATCGACCCGAATACTTTTTATTGAGTAGAGTTGACCATACCCATTTTTTGATTAAGAGCTTTTCTCTTCTTTAACCAGGAGTGTTCCGATTAAATCCAAAATACCTAAACATAAGGGAGCAATTCGAAATATTTCCCAGTCCGGATCAAAAGCCAAGATGATAGACAGCAGATAGAGTCCAACACTCGCATAGAGAAGGCTTTTATACCCCTTCTTCATCCCTAGTCGAATTAGAAAGGCCCCAATCGCAAGACTTAATAAGTTTGGACCAAGGAAAATCAAAACGACAAATCCCCAACCATCACCCCAAGGTGCAAAGTAAAAGAAAAACAATACAAGATAGATAATGGATAAGTAAAATGTCACTGAAAGAAGAATAGAATGTAAGCTATTTTCTTTTGGAGGATTCTGAACAGATACAGAATTGGGATAATCTTCACTTATCTTACGATGTTCTTTATTTTCCTCAAAATGTTTCTCTTGGTTTGTCATCACTTTCTCCTTCCTTTCTTATATTTTTATGTTTTTCCGTTAACACCATTATACTTGATTCCATTATTCTTTTCATGATAGCCATCTATTCAATGCTATCTCTTAAACATTAATTTGGACAGGTTTCCAATTAGATTGCTAACATATCGTGAAATGGACTAAAAGCCTTCCCTAAATAAAATCAGCCTCTGCAATAGCTCGTTTCACTTCTTCAATTGGTAAATTGACCAGTTCTACTTCTTTTTCACGGTAGAGGTATTCGGCATATTCATCAATTCGATACTGATGAATGTATACCACCCGCTTGCAACCAACTTGAAGCAATTGCTTGGTACAATTGAGACAAGGAAAATGTGTCACATAAGCTGTAAATCCTTTGGGAATCCCCCGTTCAGCTCCTTGCAAAATAGCATTGACTTCCGCATGAATCGTCCGGACACAGTGTCCCTCGACCATAAGACAGCCATCTTCTAGACAATGATCTGTCCCAGAAACGGATCCATTATAACCTGTTGCAATGACCTTATTATCCTTAACTAGTACAGCCCCAACCTTAGCTCGATTACAGGTCGCTCGATTCGAAATCAGTAAGGCCTGTGCTGCAAAATATTCATCCCATGCTAGTCGATTGTGTGTCACCTTTATATCCTCCATCTCTCCTCATATCGGTTACGATTATTTTCATTATAGCATGAAATCAGCAAGAAAAAAAGGGAGTGGGAAAGAACTCTGACTAGTAAAAAAGAGTTCGTTTTCCACCCCCGCACAGTTGATTAGGTCATCTTTAGAGCTTAAAAAGCGAATAAAGATACCAATCAACCACTGCGTCATACAGTTATTTCTATCATACATCAAAGGCTGGACAACTTTTGCCCAGCCTATTATAAACATTATTTACCAAGTTTTGCTTTAGCTGCATCTGCAAGAGCTGTGAAAGCTGCTGCATCGTTAACAGCCAAGTCAGCAAGCATTTTACGGTTAACTTCGATCTCAGCCAATTTCAAACCATGCATCAATTGTGAGTATGAAAGTCCGTTCAAACGAGCTGCCGCATTGATACGTGTGATCCACAATTTACGGAAGTCACGTTTCTTTTGACGACGGTCACGGTATGCATAGTAGTAAGAGTTCATTACTTGTTCTTTTGCAGTACGGAACAAGATATGTTTAGCTCCATAGTAACCTTTAGCTAATTTAAGAATACGTTTACGACGTTTGCGTGATACAACGCCACCTTTAACACGTGCCATTTATATTTCCTCCAATATTTCCTAGAATTCTTTACTTACGAATACGCGATTATTTCAAGCGAGTAAGCATTGCTTTGATACGTTTGAAATCTCCAGCATGCACCATAGATGCTTTACGAAGATGACGACGTTGTTTCTTAGTTTTTCCGTGGAAACGGTGAGAAGTGTAAGCACGGAAACGTTTAAGTCCACCAGAACCTGTACGTTTGAAACGTTTAGCTGATGCGCGGTGTGTTTTTTGTTTTGGCATGATATTTTCTCCTTTTTTTAACTTTCTGACAGATTATTTCTTGTCAGTTGCTGGCGCCAATTGCATGAACATTTGACGTCCATCCATCTTAGCTCGTTGTTCGATGATCGCCACATCTTGTGTCGCTTCAGCGAAGTCGGCTAAAACTTTAGCACCAATCTCTTTGTGGGTAATCATACGACCCTTAAAGCGAATGGATACCTTCACTTTATTTCCTTTTTCAAGGAATTTGCGAGCATTGCGAAGTTTTGTATCGAAATCACCCTTATCAATCACTGGGCTCAAACGAACTTCTTTCACGGTCACAACGCTTTGTTTTTTGCGTTGTTCTTTTTGCTTCTTCTGGTACTCAAATTTGAACTTACCGTAGTCCATAATTTTCGCAACAGGAGGTTTAGCTTGAGGTTGAATGAGAACCAAGTCAACATTAGCGTCGTCCGCAAGTGCTTGCGCTTCGCTAAGTGGTTTGATACCCAATTGCTCACCTTCAAGACCGATTAAGCGAACTTCACGTACACGAATTTCATCATTGATGAATAAGTCTTGCTTTGCTATGGTTTTCACCTCTTTTTTATTATTCGAGAAAAACAAAGAACGGACCTGCAAAACAGGCCCGAACTACATGATGTATTTCATTACTGAAACTTGATCCGTAGGGGCCAGGCAACTTGCGTCACAAGGCGAGAAGTTCTCACTTCTGCTTTTCTCAACTTTTATATGATATCAAGTTTTTTATTCTTTGTCAAGAAGTTTTTTTGCTTTTTCTTCAATAAATGCAACAACGTCTGCAATTCCAACACCCGTTGTGTCAAAATGAATCGCATCAGCTGCAGGTTTCAAAGGAGAAACGGCACGGTGGCTGTCCTTATAGTCCCGCTCAGCGATTTCTTTTTTCAACAATTCAAGATCCGCTGTGATGCCCTTTTCAACATTTTCCTTATAACGACGTTCTGCCCGCTCCTCAACAGAAGCGACCAAAAAGATCTTCAACTCTGCATGTGGAAGGACGACTGTCCCAATATCGCGTCCATCCATAACGATGCCCCCCTCTGCTGCAATTTCTTGCTGTAGAGTGACAAGTTTTTCACGGACTGGAGCAAGCGCTGCAACCCATGAAACATTGTTGGTCACTTGGTTATCGCGAATTGGGTGGGTAATATCCACGTCTGCTACAAAGACAAGCTGCTCTCCTTCTTCTGAACGACCGAAACTAATTGGATACTGATCTAAAAGGGCTAAGAGGTCATCAACCTGTTCAGCTGTCAGATTATTTTGCAAAGCTAGATATGTCGCTGCACGATACATAGCCCCCGTATCTAGATACGTATAGCCTAGATCCTTGGCAATGATCTTTGCAACTGTGGACTTTCCACTAGAAGCCGGTCCATCAATGGCAATTTGAATTTGTTTCATGCTGTCTTCAACTCCTACTGAATCTTAACGACATCACCAGGATTCGCATACCATGATCCTGTAGACATGTGAGATGGATTTAACTGTTCCAATTGGGCAATGGAAATACCAGCACGTGCAGCGATCGCTGCTTCCCCTTCACCTGCTTGAACAGTGATCGTACCTTCTTCAGAGTTCTCATCTTTTGAACTATCGTCTTTAGCCGCTTGGTCAGTTTGTGCTGCAGGGGTTGATGATTTCTGTTCAACCTTAGTCTCTCCATTGTAGAAACCAGACATTTGTTTTGATTTATTGCTGCCACCTGTTGAAAGGAAGATCAACAAGCAGACCATCGCCACTACTACTACAAAGAAAATAATGGCTAAAATCGTCAATAGACGATCTGCCTTGATTCCGTTTAACTTACTCGTTCTTTTCAATGTTTCTTCTCCATCATCGTAAATATCTTCTTCCCATGGTTCTTTTGCCATGACTTCCTCCTTGTTTTTTCTCGTAAAAATCATTACAATAGAAGTATGAAAGTTACGTTAATTCCAGATCGTTGCATCGCTTGCGGTCTCTGTCAGACCTATTCTGAATTATTTGATTACCATGACAATGGCATCGTTAAATTTGCTGCTGAAGAGGACGACCTCCTTGAAAAGGAAGTTCCTGTCACAAACGATGTTCTCGAGGCTATTAAAGAATGCCCCACTCGTGCTCTCTTAAAAGATTAAGAGGGCTTTTTATTTGTTTGCATAATAAATCTCGTAGTAATCCACATGGATGAAATTGTCCGTCAGGATTACTTCTCCCTTAAAATAAGGATTTAAGGCAAGTGCATTGATAAAGTATTTTTTCGGCCATTTACGCATACAGAATGTTCGACTGCGCGATCCATCATTAAAAATGAGCTTGATCGATTTCTTATTTACTTCGACCTTTTCGATCGAGTCAATCTTCACCTTGATTGGAGTAAAAGGATTGGCAGTAATAATCCGCAAGATCCCATCCTCATAGATCGTGAAGTAACGATGGACCCCAATCGCAAGCAAGACCATAAATAAAAAGAACGAAAACAAAACTAGCGTTGGCACACTAGAGCTCTCATACATCAAGGCCAGTCCAATAAAGACCGGAATCACTGCAATGGACCAATAAGTCACAAGAATAGATAAGTCCGGTTGCCAATGATAATGGACCTTTCCAAATATCTTAATCATGAGCGTACCCCCATCTAATAGTTTAGCATAAAAAACAAAAAAAAGGGAGCCAGACAGCCAAAATCACAAAGATTTTTACCTGCTAGCGCTCCTTTTAATTGGATTTATTAGTTGGAACTTTAAAGAAGTCTTTAGAAAGGTAACCTTTCCCACTAATCAAGTCGTATTCAACCATTTTCAAATCCTCTGCAATTTCTTGCGCTTCCCCTTCTAAGGCCTTTTTATCGACACTTGCTTTTTTCAGCACTTCCGTCAACAAAGCATAGTAAGGCGAAACTTTTGAATTGGTCTGTTCAAAGACCATAGCAGAGAAATCACTTGAATTGACCAAAGGATAGTTCAATTTCGGTGCATCAAAATTACTCCAAATGAAGTAATCTGTCTGATACTGACTCTCCGGATTATTCTTAAAGGCCGACTCAGGATAGAGACCTGGTAAGTGATCCCCATAAAATACCACTGTAATCTTCTTATCTATTTTAGAAAGACTTTCCAGGAAGGATTGGGTGGCGGTGTCTGTTTGAGCAAGCAAACGACTATAGAAAGTCAGTTTTGAATTTTCTTCGTCACTAAATCCTTTACCTTTTGCATCCAGAGTTTCTGGATTGGCTTCTAACCACGGGGTGTGGTTTTGCATGGTCATCACTGAAAAGAATTGTCCGGTTTTATCATTTAAGTTGTCTAAAACAATATTATAGGTGGATTCGTCACTCGGACTAATCCCTTCTTTTCTATATTTGATTCCTTTTGTATCGGTCGTAATAAAATCTTTGAAATCCAAGCGGGAATAAACGATATCCCGTGAATAATTCGATTTACCTGCCAAGTGAACAGCAATCTTATTCTTTTTTGAGTATGCATTACTGATAGACGGCACATCATGGATCTTAGGAAGAACTTCCGTATACAAGACAGATACAGTTTGTGATAAATTATAGAATGGTAAACCTGTAAGAGTCTGGAACTCCATATTTGCAGTTCCGCCACCATATCCATCCGATTGCATTTGCCCACTCGTGTGGGTCTTCATGATGTTCTCAATATTGGGAATCGGATTTTGCGTAAGCTCAACTCCCTCGACTTTTCTAGGATCAGAAAAACTTTCACTCAGAATATAAATGACCGTTTGATCGTTTAAGTAGTTACTTCTCTCCTTATTGATCGCATTAGACAAGTTGGTATATTTTTGGGCTATTTTCTCAAGACGTTCTTTGGAATAACCATCCGGTTTTGGAACAACCTCCGTCGTCAATTGATTCATCCAAACATAAGACAATCCTTTGTAACGAGCATTGGTCGTATTCCCTAGCCAATTAATATCTTGGTAATTGTTCAGGGTGCTAATAATTGGTACATTATCCTTGATCTTCCCGTTTTCTTTATCACTGAATATCCCATTGACACTCTTAAAGCATAAGAGCATCACTGCAATAGCTCCGATTTGTATTTTCCATGAAGAAATAATTCTTCCTTTAAAGAGGTACTTTTTCCCGACAATCAGTAGACAAACCAGAAAGACCACCAATAAAAAGATGTAAAATATTTGCGCTTTGTCCATAAAGCTCAAAAGCGTCATTGGCTTGGTTAACCAAGTTAAATCACTCGGTAAAACTGGTTCATTCCTCATGCCAAACTTGATGGAATTTGCAACTACAAAAGCAATGGAAACAATGGAAATGAGACAGGTAGCAATCCAATATTGATTGATACAAATGTAAACAAAGATAAGTATCGCTGTCAGAATGAGAATTTGAAATAAGATGGCATCTGGAATCGTGTAATGAACGCCTAAGAAGGGTTCTGTTCGACCTAAACTGAATTGGATAAAATAATTCAATACAATTGCAATAGTGGTACTAGAGAAGAACACTAAAGAGAAACTCGGTTTGTTCTTGACGAAATCTCGTTGTCCCTTTGTATATAAGAAGCCAAGTAAGGAAATCAATGGAAAGAGAATGTATAAGAATTCATTTGTTAACCAAAATTGCTGAGCTGAGTATTTGCCAATTTCAAAGGCCTTATACAAAAAATTATCTGTCCTGTAAATCAGGGTCGAAAAATTTTTGTCTGTTACGATAAAGGTGATCAAGAGTTGCGACAAGACCAGATACTGATAGTTCTCGCCAATCTCTTCTCCTCCTTTTTTCCGACTTGGTAGCTTATCATAATGCTGTCGCAATAGAACCAAACCACCTGTCAGAGCAAACAGAAGGAAAATGACTAGGAAGGAGTCCGTTCTAAAGAATGGATTCTGATCAAAATTCCAAACCTTGTATTTCGGATTATTCAAATAAATTGTGATTTCCGTCAAATAAGAAAGGGTATTGTAGACCAAATAACTGACAATCAACTTTAATGGAAACCATTTTTTAAAATTAAATTGGGATAATATTGGAATTAACAATAGGAAACTAATTCCAAATAGAATTCCTAAAAAATTGACATATTGTAGGACAGTCCCCGTTGCTTTGTTATGTACTGCAAGATTGTTCTGAGCTAGGTAAAAATTAAAAAAAGAAAATAGAACGAAAGTAACCCCATAATACCACTGAGTTCTTGAGACTTTCGATAATGCTGAGAGGATAAATTCTTTAACATTAAACTCTTTTTTCCGTTTCATTATTTCACTTTCTTTATCATTCTTTTTAGTATATATTTCACAGCTCTTGCTGGTCCAATCACAATATACTTCAAGGCCCCTTTAATCCCTCCTATTTGATTAAAGTCCACAAAGGTATGCGGTTGGAGATCCTCACGATTGTTCAATTGCTTATTATCGATAAACGGTGTCAGAACATGTGGGTTTTGAGAGATCCTAAAGTCATATTTTTGATCCCAAGCAATATAGATCAACAAGCGTTCAATCGCATGAAGGATTGAATTCTGTGGTAGAGGTTCTGCTGGAACATCTGCTGCTGTCAAATTCAAGTCAAAGAGTGGTTTCAAAGCATCGTATTTAAACCAAACAAAAGTCCCATAACTCATAACGAAGGTATTGAGATTTTTGAAGTCAATCGTCTTGGTCGCTCCCATCCGTTCCCAGAGCTTGTTCATCTCTGGTGAAATGAGGGCTTCATTCCAGGCAACCACTATTCGATTGTAACGGAAGAAGGTTGGAATATCTGCGATAGTGATTCCGACTTTTGGATTAGCCTCCATATTGGCCAGGATTTGATCAGCCGGCTTGACCAACATCTCGATCAATTCTTTTCGCCAAGATTCACCCGCCCAGAAATCTGCTTCTTTGGATTTCTTGGTATGGAAATGGCCAACATAATCGTATTTTGAGAGTTGCTCTTTTAGGAGCAGCATTGGTAATACATCCCGTCCAATGTTTCCAGTCACCACAACCGTGGCATCTTGTGCTCGATGAGAAAGAATTTTCTCAATGGCCTGCTTCTTCTCTTCTACATCTGTCGTAATCCATAAGTCATAGGCAAAATGAAAAGCTTGGAAAGCATCTAGAAATTCTTCCAGGAGGTCCACATAAAAGACATGAAGATGAGCCGCAACTTTTTTACCGAACTCTCCAGCTAATTCCTGGTTTTTCAAGTACTTACGAGACAAGAGATAAGGATAGTCCGGACGATCGATCATAGACATGTGGTTGAGAATCAAGTCTAATGGGTAGTTCGATACACGCTCCAACTCATCAAAAATATAAGGCATAATTCCTTCATTGTTTGCAATGGTTTTTACTTTGATGAAAGGAACCTTATGATTGAGAATCGCTGTAGGATTATAGTAAGAAAAGTCTGGATAAAGCATCCCTGTGGTGTCTTCATGAATGGTATCAAAGACCGTCTTATAGTGAAAACCTGCATCCAAGAAGTTCGTTGTGACCTTGGTTTCGTAGTTATCGATCACATCCTGAACATTGGTAAAGTCTTGAACTCCCTGCCAAAATTCATGGAAAGTACTTGATTCAATAACCTGTTTTTTAAAGCTAAGATAATAACTCTGAATATGCTCGTTAAAATCCTTGTCTTTCCGGTAATTGGTCATTCCCCAGAAATCCACTTCATTATCCTGTTCGAACTGCTGATAAATTGGTTCTAGATCCCAAAGAGGTCCAAAGCAGGTATCATTCATGAGGGTAACCGAATCAAAATGAGCCAGTTGATCAAAGCCGACTGTCTTCATTCCATCCCGCCAAGCCGCAAAGTCAAAGCCACTATTTTGGCGCTCTAGAATATCGTCTACCAGATGCTGTGCTACTAAATTAGACTTCACATCTTCTGGTAGCTGACTATTGGAGATAAAGACCACCCGTGAATACAAGGGACGAATGTTTTCTAATTGGTAAAGTACATGCCCACTAATAAAATTAAACTTATTGTAGTGAACATATAAAAGTAAACGTTGCATATTATTTCCTTATTCTAAAGAATTTCAAGATCTTTGTTGGAATGGTCCAACGGCGAGAATGGATGATGGAATTGTATTCATGAGATAACTTTTTATAATTCTCATGTAAGTTGAATAGGTGTCTGCTAAATTCTTCGTCACTTTCTTTTTCATAGGAGAATTGAAATTGATTACCCGAACTATTCGAAAGATCAAACAGAATATGTGGATGGGTATTAAAGAAAACCAAAACATCCTCGAAATCAATTCCGTTTGAAGTTACAAGAGGAATTTCTCTTTGATCCTCCAATGCAATCAATGACAATTTTTTATAGGATCCCGGAAATTCCGAAAGTAATATTTTTAGACTCTTTTCCTTTTCAAGCTGGAAGATAATAGAGCCCCTATTTTCCATTCTCTCTTTTGTTATTTCATGGTAGGCTGAGTGGAGTCCATCGTGTGAAGCTGAAATCACTACTTGAGATTTACCAATCACTTCGAGATCACGATTATTGAATTTCATCCCCAAAAATCGAGCATACTTGGAAGATAGCTTTTGGTTACCAATTGGCGTTTCTACTTCAATGTTATCTTTAAAAACAGCACAAATGGTCTCGAGATTGTATTTCTTTCGAGCGAGTTCTTGATCCAGTAATTGTTTTTCTTTATAGCTATCAAAATTCTCAATCACTGTAGCCATTTGTTGACTTAGCAGATCGCTATCTCCTAGTGGATATAAATTCCCAGATTCTAAAAATTTACTTGAAGACAAATGACCTAAATTATCGGAAATGATTGCCGGAACTCCATTGAGGACTGATTCCACAAATACTAAAGAAAATGTTTCTAATTTAGCAGGCAAGACGAGGATATCTTTATCTGTCACCAAGGACCATGGATCCGAGTGAAAACCAACAAAAGTCACACGATCTAGATGATGCGTTTGAATATAGTCATCCATCAACTTTTTGTACTGCTCATCCCATCCTCCGATGAAGACCAGTTCGATCTCCTTCCGATTTAAGTGATTATAGGCTGCAAGTAACTCAAGCTGATTTTTTCGTTCGTTAATACCACTGATGGATACAAAACGAGAAATAGTAGAATTCTTAAGAGGACGCTCTTGAACTTCTGTATAGGGAATAAAGGGAATCAATTTGTCAGTCGTAAAATAATTCGTTAGAGTGTGGTACAATTCCCCTTCTACTACAAAAATTTTATCAGACAAATCATCAATTAAAGGAATCAGGTCCTTATAATAACCGAACTCGCCAAAAGGAAATTCATGAATAATATAAAAATGTCTGATCTTTTCACATGCAGCTGCAATGGCCCCCTGAAACACATTGACTGTATTCGAAATGACCAATTCGATCTGTTCATTCCGGATAATTTCTCTTACTTCCTCAATATTCTTTTGTTGAGAAGTTTGGATTTCTAACTCTGAAATGTTCAGCGTCTTAGATTCAGGCCACCACCACTGATTGGTTTTTAACTGAAATAATTTAATTCCAGTTGTATCCATATGACGGAGATAGTCTTTATCAATGTGTGGGGCATTATCCGGTATCACATTATAAACTTCGTGACCTTGCTGAACCAACAATTTCATTAGGTTCACAATTGATACTTCTGCTCCACTAAACATGGCTCCAACAGGAGATACAAATAAAATTTTCATAGCCTACACCAAAGAAATTATTCCCACTTACCTTGACGGATCAACAAACCAGTCGAAGAATCCAACTCCGAACGATTTGTTCGATCGACTACCCGATCTATTGAAAAGACTGGAGGGTTCGTTGTTGACAATATTGCTAAGTTTTCTTGATTTTCATCTCTTAAAAATGCTACTAGTCTTAACTTCACATGATTAAAGTACGGCAACTTACATTTATAAGTAATTTTTTTAGCACCGATACCGGATAATGGAATATCCATGGAATTATCGTTGTACAGTCCATTTCCAGTAGAAATATCAACAAATGAAAAGGCTATGTGAGGATTAACAGACTCATCTAATAGATTAAATGAAAACTCAATCACCACCTCATCATCAGGAGTTACTTTCTTAGGAGAAAGCAATCTAGCTGTAAAATCTTCAACTTCTGTTGTGACCAAGCCCTCATCTTCATCTCCATGATAATGTGAATTCGATTCCAAGTTGTCAAAACTATATTGATCAGAAACGTCAAAAGGATCACCAATGGCCTTCACCAAACCATTCTCAATCAAAACAGCCTTGTTACAATATTTCTTGACGGCTCCCATATCATGGGTAACGAGAATCGTGGTTTTCCCTGATTTCTTTCGTTCTTGGAAGTAATCGTTACACTTGCGTTGGAAGGCTTCATCTCCTACTGCGAGGACCTCGTCCAAAATCAAGATATCCCCTTGGGCCTTAATGGCAACCGAAAAGGCTAGACGAACCTGCATCCCTGATGAGTAGTTCTTGAGCTTTTGGTTCATGAATTCATGCAACTCAGCAAAGTCTACGATATCATCATACATGGCATCAATTTCAGCTGTCGAGAAGCCCAGCATAGCCCCGTTCATATAGACATTTTCTCGACCAGTCAGCTCTGGGTTAAAGCCCACTCCAAGCTCAATAAAGGACACCAGTTTCCCATCTATAGTGACGGTTCCTTTTTCTGGCACATAGATTTCAGAAATGATTTTTAAAAGAGTCGATTTTCCAGAACCATTTCTTCCGAGGATCCCGAAAAAGTCTCCTTTTTCTACTTCAAAAGAAATATCCTTAAGAACATGTTGTTCTTTGTATCCTTTGATTCCTTTGAAGCGATTGACCAGGGCAGTTCGAAGGCTATTGGTTGCCTCTGTTGGCAACTTAAAGTACTTGCTGACATGGTCTACTTTTACTGCAATTTGTTTATCTGTCATTAGAGAATCTCCGCAAATTTCTTAGCATGTTTGTTAAAGTAAGCAAAGCCAGCAACAAAAATAAGAATTGGCAAGACATAAGGAATCAGAACCAAGAACTTATTTTCCACCAAAAGCCAGACAGGGGTGTTGGCCTTATCAATCAAGAAATAACGCATGTCTTGAATAATTTGAGCCAAAGGATTCATCATGACCAACTTAGCAGCCCATGGATTGCGGTCTGCAATAAAGGTAATCGGATAGATAATTGGCGTCGCATATAGGCCTGCTTGCAGGAGTACTTCCCATACTTGACCTAAGTCACGGAAACGAACAAAAAATGTCGCTAAGATCAGTGCGCATCCTGTCGCCATCAAGAATAACTCAAAGAACAACGGAATGACCATCAAAGCTGTCCAAGAGAATGTCACCCCATTGAAGAATGAAAAAATCAAGACCACTACAAGGTTAATAACAAAGTTGATGGCTGCTCCTGAAATCGCAGACAAGACAATGATGTGTTTGGAGAAGTTCAATTTTCGCAACAAGTCGCCTCGACTAACAATCGACACCATCCCCATAGATGTTGCTTCTGAGAAGAAGCCCCAGATTACATTGGCCAACAAGAGGGCAACTGGGAAATGGGGCACATCTCCACCCAAGCGTAAGAATCGGATGAAGACAATATACATGATCGTAAAAGTCATCAGGGGCTTTAAAATCGACCAAAGATAACCGATTGCTGATCCCTGGTAGCGTAATTTAAAGTCTGTTTTGATTAACTCTCGTAATAAAATTCGATTTTTCTGACTAAAAACGTCAAACATTATTTTTTACCTCGATATGCAAACTTTGTCAGAATCAAGCTGGTAAACACAAAGGTGTGAAAGGCTCGGTTCTTCCGGTAACCATACTGACGAATCCGTCTCAGACGTTCTTTTAGTGGAACATCCATAATGGTGACAAAGTTTTCAATAATTTCTTTAGTTTGGGAACTGACAGGCAGATCCAATAGATTTTTTGCTTGTTCTTGACTAGACTCTATGAGATTCCAATACTTGGCAAACAGCACATGGGGTCGGATCCAATTTTTAACCCGTTTTCTAAGGGTACGAGCTCCCAGAACATTGCTACTGTGCTGACGGTACAATTCTGTCGGCTGATCGATATAGATGAGCTTCCCAAAGGCAGTTGCCAACAAGGCCAAGTACCAGTCATGCATAAGGAGGGCATGTTTTTCTTGACCCGTCCATAAGTCAGCCAGAGCGTGGTTAATCATGGCAACTCCGCCAGTTACCGTATTTTCCGTCAACTCTTGAATCAGTTCGGTATTGGCATGATCAGACTGGGTGCGAATCATACTCTCATGCTGCACATTCAAGTTTTCATCGACCACTTTTAAATCTGTGTAGACCAGCAAAGGCACTTCTTGAGGATGCTTCTCGGCTTCTGCTACCTGAAGAGCAATCTTTTCAGGAAGCCAGACATCATCTTGGTCACTGAAGCAATAAAGATCAGCTTTTTCATATTTCAGAAGCGCATGGAAGCTCTTGATAACACCGAGATTTTCGATAGCTCCTTGGTTGATAAAGCGAATGCGCTCATCCTGGGCCACCAACTCTTGAATGATCTCCACCGTACCATCTGTCGATCCATCATCTCGGATCAAGAGTTGCCAGTCTTGATAGGTCTGGTCTTGGATACTTTTGACCTGCTCTTTTAGATACTGTTCACCATTATAGGTGGACAACAAGATATTTACTTTCATAATAAGAATAATTCCTCGTACTCACCTACAATTTTTTCCCAGGTAAAGTTTTGCTTCATATTAGCCTTGGCACGTTGCCCCCATTCAGATACATCTTCTAAGGGATCGACCTGGTTAATTAAATGTGCCAAATTCCCAGTTTCTTTAGTCCAATAGTGAGCCGTATCCTTTGCAACCGTTTGGTTAAAGGAGACTCCTAAAACTAAATTCAGATCCGTATGAGCGAGAGCCTCTAGGAGCCCAGGATTAGTTCCGCCCACTTCATGACCATGGATATAGGCAAAGGCTTCTTTACGGATATACTTCAACAGGTCTTGATCATAGACCGTTCCTACAAACTTAACACGAGGATCCTGATCAAATCCAGTTCGAGCTCGGAGCTCCTCAAAATAAGGATTGCCTTCCTGGTTACAAATGATCACCAAATCCCGTTTGGTGGAAGAGGCCATAAATTCACGAATGGCGGTCTCATAATTATTTTCTGGAACAAAGCGGCCCAAAATTAGGTAATAGTTTTTCTCCTGAGTCTGCCACTTGTGATAGAATTCTCGGACCTTATTATCCTGACTGCTTAGGCTGGTCGGAGATAGGTCCGTTCCGTAGGCAATATAGGTCGTCTTAGACCACGGGTAAGCTTTCTTAATATAGGACTCAATACCTGGGTTGTCTGAAATTACCAGGTCAGCATGGCGCGTCATGATCTTTTCAGAATACTTGAGATAGGCTTGGATCGGCTTGGCCCACTTGGCCCGCTTCCACTCCAGTCCATCTGGGTTGATATAGAATCGGCCACCCATTTTATGGATCTTACGCGCAAAGGGTGCCACAAAGGCTCCGATTGTATTGCCCAAGACGTAAAAAATTGGCTGTTCAATTCCTTGTTTCTTAATAAGCTTCAAGGCATAGTTGATGGCCATCATATCGTAGGCGATGACACGCGCAGGCCCAAGCTTAGGGGCTTTAATCGTAAAACAATCCACACCCTTGTAGTCAAAATGTTGATAAGCTTGATCATTAGAAAGGCAAGCAACATGGTACTGGATATCTGAAGACACTTGATGCGAAACCAATTGGTCCACAAAAGTCTCAAAACCGCCATATTGAGCCGGAAGCCCACGACTTCCGATAATAAAAACATGTTGCATAGAGTTCCCTTTCAAATCATTCACAGTCTATTCAATTATACCATTTTCTAGGCTTTTTGCCTAATCCAAACAGAAAAGCGACCCTTGAGGGCCGCTTCTATTTGTTCTTATTTCACTTCTTGTTTATAAAATTCTTTCAAAGCATCTTTCCAAGTTGGAATAACGAATCCTGTAGCCTTAGCCTTAGCCAAGCTCATCGTTGAGTTCAGTGGGCGTTTTGCCTTAGCTGGGAATTGGCTAGAATCCACTGGTTTCACTTCAACATCCGTATCTTTGAGGATTTCAACTGCAAAGTCATACCAAGTTGTATCTTCTTTCGCATCGTTAGACAAGTGGTAATAACCATACTCCTTACGGTTTTCAGCCAAATAAGTCATGAACTCTGCAAGAGTACGTGTCCAGGTTGGACGACCATGTTGGTCATTAACGACTGTAAGTGTTTTGTGAGTCTTCGCAAGGTTTTGCATGGTGAAGACAAAGTTCTTACCGTAGTTCCCAAATACCCAAGCTGTACGGATGATATAGAAGTTGGATACATGCTTCTCAACCAATTCTTCCCCCATACGTTTGGTACGACCGTACTCTGTTTGAGGATCTGGTTGATCGTCTACTTCCCATTCTTGTCCCACTGGTTTTTTCCCATCAAAAACGTAGTCGGTTGAGATATAAACTAAGGTTGCACCATGTTTTTCAGACGCTTTTGCTACATTTCCCGTACCAGTCACGTTGATCGCATAGTCCAACTCTTTACCTTCATCTTCAGCAGCATCAACAGCTGTGTAGGCAGCACAGTGGTAGACTAGGGTTGGTTTCACTTCTGCGAATACCTCGTCTACTTTTTCTGCATTTGTGATATCCATTTCAGCCACATCAACAGCTACATATTCTTCATTTCGTTCATCCAACAAATGGCGAAGTTCTGTTCCAAGTTGCCCATTTGCTCCTGTAATTAAAATCATGTTAAATTCCTTTCAAATGCTTTTTCCCTATCATTATAGCAAAAAAAGCAGAAGTTTTCTGCTTTTTAAGATGGGAATTGCTCCTTATTTTTTGAATACTTCTGCTTAAAAATAAAGAATACCAGTATCCAAGAGATCCACTCTATCATGAAACCAAGATACTGTATAAATGTCTTGTGATAAGAAATTTTGACATGTCCAGAATTTCGAATAGATAAATAAATTTTACCATCATTTAAAACTTTTTCTGAGACAGTTGGTTTCCGATCTTTTTTATTTTCTTTTAATTCTGATTCGGTAAAAGCACGATGTTTCAACACAGGTTGAGAACCTTCTGCTCCCTTAGAATATTCTGCGCGATATCCTTTGTACCATATCATTGGTATAGAAATAGTTGTTTCTTTTTTATCATCAGGAACCTCTATATCGAATTCTAAAAGATTGTATCTCTTTTTAATAGTTGATATTTTTACATCCTTAGCTGTTTGAAATTCTGTAAATTGTGGTAAGCGTATATCTTGGTTATTGATATCAAGATTATAATATTCATCACCTACAGGATCAATATATTTTGATTTGTCCCCTCTATATACTGATTTCAGTAATTTTTCATTCTTTTTATTATCATCCCGCATCTGTTTATAGTTTTTTGAGGATGTATCAAATTGAGGGACAACATGATTGAAATAGAAAGTTAAACTCAAGATGCATAAGACAATAGAGAAAAATCCATTTCTATTTGTAACAGCAAGAAAGAATAGGAACAAGAGGGGAATGAAAAACAATAGGCGCCCTGAATACTGCATACTCCCTAAAAAAGTGTATTTCAATACGGAATTCCAAGGCAGCAGACTCGTTGCAGAAAAATATAAGATCCAACAAGTCCAAAATATGGTTTTACTTAAACTCCCTAGACGGCGATAGAATAAGATTACCATCATACTCGCATAGAATAGACCATCTCGTACAAATTGATGGATCGGCCACTCTAATGGTGTGAAAGGTTTATAAAAACCATATCGATCTGCTTGAAATGGAAAAGGAACCAAAAAAGTATCTTTCACATTGACAGGAAAATTTCTCGCTGTCCATGTGAAGAAAAATTTTTGTGATGAAACCTGTTCCAGATATTGAAAAATGTACCCTGCTGATAAACATAAGGCAAACAAGATAGAAAATACAAAAGAGATAATCTTTTCAAGTGTGATCCTTTTATAATTTAAACATAAAAATACCGCAGAAAAAATTGCTAATATGATCGTTGATAAAATATGGGTTTGAATTAAAAGCGCTACTACAATCCCTAAATAGAGAGGGTTCTTTTTGTTTAAGTAGAGCACTCGATAAATAGAATAAATAAGAATTGGGACAAGTGGTACTACCATGGTCATTCCAAAACCAAATAAGGTGTAATAACAAGGAATGGTCAAGGCCACTACTATACCAGTCGCCTTATTTTTTACTATTTTTGAAACAACAATATAACTTGTTAGGCTTGTACCAAGAGTGATCAAAAATGCAAATATAGAATAAGCAAGATTTCCATCGTTGGTCATCATATAAATAATGGCTGACGGATAAAACTGCCAATTTCCATAAAACATAGGGGAAGCATATCCCGTACCGAATGCAAATAAAAAATTCAGATTGGGGAGTAAATCCCAATGCTCAATGGACTCTGCTAAGCCGACAATGCGGGATAAATGGAAGACATAGTCATATGAGCGACTTTGAAAATTGATCAGATTGAAGGATACAATTGTAAAAATGAGCGCATAGGAAGTTAGTAATAGGTAGACCAACTTATTGCTGATTTGGTTGAAAACATCTATAAGCCGGTCAATATAACTGCGGATCCCTTTTACCATATCCAACTGATTGATCTTATCGAGGAGCCGATCCACTCCCTCGTAAAATCTGTCTATCTTTTGCTTAGCAGCAAGACTCATACTTAGGATATTCTTCATTCTTCACTTTTCTCTTTGATAACATAGATTGGACGTTTCTTGGTTTCCATGAAGATCTTACCAATATATTTCCCTAAAATCCCGATGGTCAATAATTGGAACCCTCCCAGGAAAAGAATCACTGTCATAAGAGATGGCCAACCTGAAGTAGGATCCCCAAAGACCAAGGTGCGGATTACAATCAAAATCATCATGATAAAGGCCAAAATCCAAGATAACAGTCCACCAATAAAGGCAATGTTTAATGGGGCATCCGAGAAATTGACAATCCCTTCAATCGAGTACTTAAAGAGAGACCAAAAATTCCAAGACGTCTCTCCTGCCACACGCTCTACATTTTTATATTCGAGGTATTCTGTCTCAAATCCTACCCAAGCAAAAATTCCTTTTGAGAAACGATTGTACTCCGATAATTCCATGATAGCATCAACCATAGGACGGCGCATCAAACGGAAATCACGCGCCCCGTCCACCATTTCCACTTGGCTAATATGATTGATCAATTTATAAAACATCCGCGCTAAGAAAGAGCGGATCGGCGGTTCCCCATCACGGGTTACACGTCTCGTTCCGACACAGTCTAAATCCGGCTGTTCCTCCAACTTCTGCTTCATTTCGATCAATAACTCTGGTGGGTCCTGCAAATCTACATCCATGACCGTCACATATTGACCACTAGCACGCTCAAGTCCAGCATATAGTGCGGCCTCTTTTCCGAAATTTCGAGAAAAAGAAAGGTAGTGCACATTTGAATCTGTAACATGTAGCTTTCGAAGAATGGATAGCGTACCATCTGAAGAGCCATCATTTATAAAAATATATTCAAACTTTTCTCCCATTTTCATCCGAACACGTTCCATCTCTCGATAAAACAATGGAATTGATTCTTCTTCGTTAAAACATGGGACTACAACTGATATGGTCATCTCTTACTCCTTGAATTTTTCACTTTCTATTGTAACAAAAAACTAGGGTTTCCCCTAGTAATAACTTATTTTAGCCTTTAAATTAAACTGCAGCATATAAAACAGAGATGGTTTGTAGTAATGTTAGAGATAAAATAATGAGACTGCTTTGTACTACAAAATGATCAGAGAACTTTTGTTCATCTGGAACTCTTTGCTTAAATAAACTACAAATAACTGGTAGACAAAGAGCAACAACACCCAAATAATATCGGCCTTGAACTCCTAAAACTTCAAAATTTCCAACTGGTGTCCAGGTCAGATACAAGGTCAAAGAAATTAAACCAACAATTGCAAGAGAAACCAAACTTGCTCCTACTACTGATACTTTAGGAAGTTTGATTTTCCCAATATTTGAAAAAGTAATCAAAGTATAAAGAGCATAAATTGGAATAAGGACTTCTGACATCGATAAATCTAACCAACCAAAGGTGTAGAGTTGATTCAAATGACTGACTGATAATAGCATCTCCTTCAAAATCACTGGAAGATACCAATGAGGTTTCGAAATGATACTAATCACCTGAGACTTCACATCCGCTCCATCTAGTTTAAAGTTCTCAATTCGAACTTGCTGGGTAAGAACATACCAAAAAATCGTAAATAGAAAGACTGCAGCAATCAAAGCAAGAGAAATGAGATAGTAGTTTTTACATTGCGTTTTCTTTTTCGGTATAAATAGCAATAATCCCACAAGCAAGACATAAGGAAGCTTCATTGTTACAAGGATCACGCAAAGGAAAGCATAAAGCAATAAATCCTTAATTTTAACTACTTTTTCATCATCCGTTACATCCTTCAAAAACAATCCAATAATAATGTAGGTTAAACCTAAGGCTACACTATCTTGATTATAAGAAGCAGCTAGAACCAGATTCATTGGAAACATCGCTACCATTGTCATCAACTGCTTCGCTTTCCCACTATATTTAATAGCAATGAGAGCTAAAATACAGTAAGCAATGACATTGAAAATTCGACCAAGATAATAGGAGACTCCTACACTCAAGTTCAAAAATTTTCCAATCCCAAATCCAAGAGCCTGAGGGATATAACCAATAAACCAATATGAGTTGGTTGCCCTGTAATCTGTTTCTTTCCCAAACTTCACTTGTTTGCTCGTCTGCCCTTCTTCAAACAAAGAAGATTTGGTAAATGGTTTTTTAAAATTTTTATAAACATCAAAGTAATCTTCCGTAATATGGATGTTTTTATTGCCCATATTGACGTTGCCTTCCACAATATGAATCGTTCTTGAAAGGTGAACTTGTTCATCTGGCGTATTCAAAACGGGTGTAATAAAAGCAAAGGACAGACCACCAATGAGCATCGCAAGGAAGGTCCCAACATTCTTCTTCGGTAAAAGAAAAATGAAAAAAGCCAATACAACAAATAACGCTACACCGATTTTAGGAAAATCTACTAAGCGCTTTGTATAAATCACTGTAATACAAAAGGCCAAAACTGCGAAAGCTACTAAATACTTTTTATTTCGCTCATAACTATCAACAAAATATCTCATCAGTTTCTCCTACTTATTCGAATTTTGACTCTTCACATATTGTCTCATCAACAACTTGGCCATCCATTTAGGCCAAAAGAGTTCATACATGTATAGATCTTCTTTACTACGCGTATTGTCTGCAATCGTTTTTGATGTTTCAGACTCTCCATGAATACGGTGGCACATGAGCTTGTCAGATACATAAGCAAAACGACCTTTATACTCGCTGATCTTATACCATGCATACCAATCCAAACTCACTCTCATTCCTTCATCAAAATAGAAATTCTTCAAATTTTCACGATTATAGGTGACAGCTGGACAACAAATCGGATTTCCAAAAGCCATCACACGGTTTCGCCAAAAGTGACTAGCAGGAAAAAGATTCATAGTTTTTAACATCAAGGTTTTGATCTTCAGATTTGTATTCGCAGGAATTTTATGGCCATCTTTTTCTTCAAAATAATCAGAATACCCAATCAACACATCTGGATGTTTCTCCATCTTATCCAAAACTTTCTCAGCATAGTCTGGCTCATAATAATCATCCTGATGGGCGATGGTAGCATACTTCGTCTCTACAAAAGACATAGCATTGTTCCAATCCTTACCAATCCCACCACCTTGCTTGGTGTAAAACGGAATAGCATAACGCTGACAAAGTTCTTTGATCGAATCCAGTGGTGTTGAACTGTAACAGATAATCTGTGATTGGAGAGTTTGATTCTTCAAGGATTGAATACAAGCTTCCAAGTATTCGCTCTCACCATAAGCACAAATCACCCACGTATGTTGTTGATTAATGAGCATAGTCCTTCCTTTCTATTTTTCTTGCAATAAAATAAGCAAGTAAACTTCCACTAAAATAAACAGACATCACGATGAAAAAGCTTAAAGACGCACCTAGAAGTCCCATTTTTTGTACCAAATCATTATTTGTCAATTTGGAAGCTATAAACATGAATAAATACACAGGCAATAGATACGTTTGTTTTCGAATAACCGTCATGATATCCCCAAAAACAATCCCAATAGAATACAGAATTCCAGAAAAAACAAGGATGGCTAGGGTAGTACTATGCTGGTTTAAAGGTAAACCAAAAACAAGACTTAATATCGGCGTCCCGATCAAATAAGCTAGCACAGTTAATACCAAGCCGACACCCAAAACAATGACAAACATCTTCGCAATGATGGCATCAAATTTTTTCAATTCTTTATTCTTCCATAAGATCGCTAATTGCGTTGTTAAGGGTCTAAGAATTAAAATAAAGAGACTCATAAAAAACACAGGCATAAACAAAATATTAAAGTCCCGTTGTGTCCCTGCAATAAAGTGTCCCAGTCTAATTTCAGAGTCAATCGCGATTCTAGGCTCATTGAAAATATAAGCTAGTAAAAATCCACTAATGAAGAGAGGAATACAATTCTTTAAAATAGTGATCGCATCAAATAGGTCTCTTTTGAGATTTTTTACTGAGAAATCAATTGTTTCAAATTCTTTTGATTTTACATAATCATAACAAAATACAAAGATAAAGTTTAAAACAACTAAGTAAAGCAATGATTGTGTTAATGACTTTGTAATAAGCAAAAATGCCAACAAAAGAATCGTGCTGAAAGAATACCGAATGGTCATTGATTTGCCAGCGATATCTAATCGTTCGTGACGTTGAAACAATCCTTGGAAAAGATCTGAAATTGCCTCACACATACGAAATAGAACGTATAAGCCAATAATCGCAATTTTTGAACTCTCATGTAGATCAATTCCTGAAACAAAAAGGTAAGGAAAAAAGATCGCCATCATGAGTAGGAGAGAGAGACATCTGGCAATACTGTAACTGGTAAAGGAGTGTCTAAAGAGAACATCTGTCCCTTGGTAGCTTCGAACTTGAAACATGCCTACTACTACTAGAATCGCAGCAATCCCATAGGCAAGACTAAAGGAATCTGCTTCCATTGGCGAGGTCATGCGTGTAACGATCAATGTAAATAGTACAGATGATCCAGCAAATGCCAAGTTCCCTAACAGATTCCAAAAATACACCTTCTCCGTTGAAACAGGTTGATTATTCTTCATGCTCTTTTACCTGTAATGCAATTTTCTGAGACAATTGTCGAATTTGAACGGATTGTTTTGAGGTAATCCGAGTCAAAGAGAAGTTTAAATAGACAAGTAAACAGAAGCCTAAGAAAAAGATTAGATTGCTTGGAACTTGAATTCCTAACATTTTTGACAACTGTCCAATCAAATTAGGAAACCAAATGACTGGCAACGAGAGTAAACAAAGAATAAGCCAAGAAATGACATTTCTCATTTCAACGACTTTCTTTGCAACTAGGCGTAGAATATAAACGATAAAAATAATTACAATAAGGGTTAACCAAATATTTAACATGTTATTTCTTATATCCTCCACCAATTCTAGCCAATAGCATTGCCATTGTCACTTTGATCATATAGTAAACAGACTTGCTTAATGTGATGGACGATTCTCCGTGTTCTCGTTCATTCATTAATACAGGCACTTCTGCAACGGAATAGCCTGAGGTTAAGAGGGACACAATCGTCTCTGGTTCTGGATAATCACTTGGATATTGTTTAGCAAATTCTTCAATCACCTTTCGATCAGCCACTCGCAATCCTGAGGTTGGATCTGTTACCTTTTGACCGGTTAAAATCTTAATTAATTTTTCAAAAAATGAAATTCCAATCCGTCGCGCGAAGGAGGATTGGAAACCTTGATTTTCAATGAAACGAGAGCCAATCACCATGTTCACATTCTTCTCTTGAAGGACTTGAAGCATCTTTCTGATAAATTCAGGATTATGCTGACCATCTCCATCCACTTGAACAGCATATTGATAGCCATTTTTAACTGCATATTGATAACCAGTCTGGACAGCACCACCAATTCCTAAATTAATCGGTAAATCGATAACGTTAAAGTTGTTATTGCGACAAATTTCAAGTGTATGATCTGTAGAACAATCATTGATAATGACATAATCAAATTCAGGTGTATGTTCTTCAATCATCTTGATTGTTTTTTCAATATTTCCACTCTCATTATAAGCAGGAATAATGATCAGTAATTCTGAATTTCTCAATCCTATTGTTTTCCCTTCTAAGCATATCACTTCATTATACAATAATCAGTGCATATTTTCTACTTTATACTGTCCCCTCCCCCTTTTCATGGTATAATAGAGTGAATCGATTACGGAAGGACACCTTATGTTAAAGCTGGGAATTATTGGTACGAGTTGGATTTCACATGAATTTATTACAGCTGCTCATCAGACAGGCCACTATCACTTGCATGCTGTGTATTCGAGAAAGATGAAGACAGCTCAAGAGTTTTGTGAGCCTTATGGGGCGGTCTCTTGCTACACGGATTTCATCGACTTCTTAGACAGTGAGCTGGATGTGATTTACATTGCTAGCCCCAATTCTCTTCATTTCGCTCAGGCCAAGCTTGCTATTCTGGCCAAGAAGCATGTCATCATTGAAAAACCGGCTGTGACCAAGCCTTCTGAATGGAAGGAACTGGTCAAGCTCGCTAAGGAGCACCAGGTCTATCTCTTTGAAGCTGCCAGAAATTACCAAGAAGCAGCCTTTCAAGTAGTTAAAGACTTCCTCTCTAATCAGGAAATACTGGGCGCCAACTTCACCTTTGCCAAATATTCTTCCAAATTGCCAGCCCTTCTTGCAGGTGAGATGCCCAATATTTTCTCAGATGTCTATGCAGGTGGAGCTTTGATGGATCTGGGTGTCTACTGCCTCTACTTGGCGATTGGCTTCTTTGGAGAACCGATCTCCAGTCACTACACCGCTCAGCAATTACCCAATTCGGTTGATCTCTATGGTCAAGGTGTCTTGATTTATCCAGAGTTTCAGGTTGCCATTCAGGCAGGGAAAAATATCACCAGCCATCTACCTGCTGAAATCTACACTAAGACCGGAACACTAACTCTCAATGCTGTAGCAGCCATCAACCAGGCCCGCTTCGTCAGCCATTCTGGGGAAGTCATCGACCTTCCGATCCAGCCCTACCCACACCAAATGCAAGAAGAGGCGGAAGCCTTTGCCCTTGCCATCGCTCATCAAAAGCCAGCTGCTTATCTTGAATGGTTACAAACAGCTGAGCAGGTCCATGAAACCCTCTACCAGATGCGTCAAAGCGCTGGAATACAATTTAAGGATGAAAAAGAATGAAAGAACAATTTCCACAAAGCTGGAAAGACCAGTTAGAAACACTCGGATTTGATACATTCACTAAAATTCAGGAACAGATCTTCTCCCCTATCTATGAAGGAGAAAATGTCCTCGGGATCAGTCCTACCGGTACTGGTAAGACACTCGCCTACCTCTTTCCGAGCTTGCTCAAACTCAAACCGAAGAAGGCCCAACAACTCTTGATTTTGGCTCCTAACACAGAGTTAGCAGGACAGATTTTTGATGTTACCAAACAATGGGCAGAGCCTCTCGGTCTCCAGACACAACTCTTCCTTTCAGGATCTAGTCAAAAACGGCAAATCGAACGCCTCAAAAAAGGACCCGAAATCCTGGTTGGGACGCCTGGTCGGATCTTTGAACTGATCAAGCTGAAAAAGATCAAAATGAAGAATGTGGAAACCATCATTTTAGATGAATTCGATCAATTACTGAGCGATTCTCAGTACCACTTCGTCGACAAGATCAGCCACTATGCTCCCCGCGACCACCAACATATCTACATGAGCGCCACAGCTAAGGTCGATCCAGACCAATTAGAGGAAAATACTCTTCGCATTACGGTTGATGGAGTTTCTTTGGACAATATCCAACATTTTTATATGCAAGTGGATAAGCGGGACAAGGTCGAATTGCTCCGCAAACTCGCCTACGTCGAAGATTTTCGTGGTCTGGCTTTTTTCAATAGCCTGTCTGATCTGGGTAGTGCTGAAGAAAAACTACAATACCGTGGTGTTGGGGCCGTATCGCTCGCAAGCGATGTCAATGTCAAATACCGCAAGGTCATCCTGGAACGCTTTAAAGACCATCAACTAACTCTCTTACTGGCCACCGATTTGGTCGCTCGTGGAATCGATATTGAACAT
This sequence comes from Streptococcus caecimuris, assembly GCF_943193075.1. NCBI lineage: Bacteria > Bacillati > Bacillota > Bacilli > Lactobacillales > Streptococcaceae > Streptococcus > Streptococcus caecimuris. Next base: position 85,783 of record NZ_CALPCT010000005.1, read on the forward strand.
CTTGAATGTGTGATTAACTACGATATCCCCCGTGACATAGAGACCTATACCCACCGTGTCGGTCGAACAGGTCGAATGGGGCGTGATGGCTATGTGATCACCTTTATCACCCACCCAGAAGAACTCAAATCCTTGAAAAAATACGCTTCTGTCCGTGAACTTGTTTTAAAAAATTCCGAACTATTTTTAAATGAATAAGAAAATCCTCTGCTAGTGAAAGAACTGCAGAGGATTTTTACGTTAATTTCCATTGTAATAGATGCGATGACTTTCAAGTTGGTAATCCAACAACTCATCCACCGTTACAAAGGTATAGCCTTGTGATTTGAGGTAGTCAAGGACGGTCGGTAGAGCGTCAATCGTGGTTTGATGGATATCATGCATGAGGATAATCGAACCCGGTTTGACTTCTTTTTTCACTTCATTGAGAATGGCCGTCGTATTATGTGTCTTCCAATCTAGACTATCCACATCCCACATGATGAAGGATTGGTCGACACCGTATTGGATGGCGTTATTGATGGCTCCATATGGAGGACGGGTAATCTTGGTTTGGACGCCTGTCGCTTTTTGAATTGCTTCTTGGGTATCCAAAATCTCTTTTTTAGCATTATCCAAGCTCAATTTTGGTAATTGAGGGTGATCCCAGGTATGGTTCCCGATTTGATGACCTTCTTTGCGGACTTGTTTAGCAATATCCGGATTCGCACTGACATTTTTTCCGACCATAAAGAAGGTAGCTTTGGCATTGTATTTCTTTAAGATAGCCAGCGCCTGAGGAGTCGTGGTTGGATCTGGTCCATCATCAAAGGTCAGAGCAATCATCTTACGGTGGCGTTCTTCTATATAGGATTCGTAAGAAGCTAGATCATCAGGAAGCAAGCGCTCTGTATCAATCACGTCATAGAATTTAGACAAAGGAACAGTGAAGGTATCATCTCCCTTAACCTTAGTTGGAAATGGAATGGTGAAATTTCCTTTTTCATATTGGAATTCCCATTGGCTCAAATCCAACTCTGAGAAGTGGGCAACCATTTGATCAATGCTTTCCTCGTCTAGCTGACGAAAGGCTAGATTTCCCCGTAATTCCTCCAAAAAGATCTGCTTGGCTCCATCTGGATCCGCAAAAACTTGGCTCAGGGTTAGAGGATTGTTCTCATCATCCAAGTAAAAGAGGGGCAACTTCACCGTCTCATCTTTGATGAATTTCCCTTTTTTGTACTGGTATTCAGCCCGTTTGATTTGGATAGGGTGATAACCAACAAAAGGCGCTTCTGCTTCTTCACTATGGTAGAAGGTCAAATGCTTTGGTTCTTTGGTTTTTTCATCGGATCCTAGACGCTGAAGGTCTTCTTGGATCTTCTCTTTAATAATCTCAACAGGCTGTCCATCCTTAGTAGGATAATAAGCCGTCACATAAGAAGTTCCTAAAATCCCTTCCTGAACTTGAACATCTTTCCCTTTTTCAGAGCTTTTCTCAAGTTGGGTAACCTTAGCAAACTGATCCTGATAGGCTTTTTGTTCACGAACCCTTTGAATCTTTTGATAGCCGATATACAAAAGACTCAATAAAAGGAGATTTGTAATGATTAATAAAATAGTTTTCGTGTGTTTGAATCTCATAACTTTATTATAGCAAATTTCTCTCGAAAAAACATTCCTTTTTTGTAAATGGTTTCATAAAAAAGAGGGCGACTGTCGTAGCCGACAGCGGCCCTTATTGTTAATCCCTCTTATTTTTCGCGAATGACTTCTACTTTATACCCATCCGGATCTACAACGAAATAGTAATTCGGTTGCGTCCCTGGAAGACCTTTTGGTTCTGTCACTTCATAGCCTTTAGCCTTGTGTTCCGCATTCAAACCTTCTAGATCAGGAGTACTCAAGGCAACGTGAGCATAGCCATCTCCGATGACATATGGACCATGATCATAATTGTAAGTCAATTCCAGCTCATAGTCATCTCCAGGCAAGGCCAAATAAACAATCGTGAACTTGTAGTCTGGAAAATCTTTCCGACGTTTTTCTTCAAAACCAAAAGCATCTTGGTAAAAAGCGATTGACTTTTCTAAGTTTTCCACACGAAGGCAAGTGTGCAACATTTTTGAACTCATAGGTTTTCCTCTTTTCTATTTTTAAAAGATTATGAACGATTTTTTTTACGACTTTCCGTCTTAATGGATAATTTCACTTCAAAGATGGTCCCTTTTGGTTTATTATCTTTGACTTGAATGGTCCCTTTAAAGGCTTCTACGATTTGCTTAGCGAGGGATAACCCCAAGCCAAATCCACCTTTTTGACGGGTTCTGGCCTTGTCGACCCGGTAAAAACGATCAAAGATCCGTTTCTTATCCTCATCTCGAATCCCTGGACCATTATCCAGCACTCTCAAAAGAAGATTTTTATCCTTCAATTGAACTTCAAACTGGATCTCACCATCTTCATCGGTATACTTCAAGGCATTGTCATAGAGAATGGTCATCAATTGCTTGAGGAGCGTTCTATCAGAACAAATGACTTTGTCCACCTGATTGTCTCCTCGGAAGATTTTGCCATTTTCTTCTGCAATGATCTCAAAATTCGAGAAGGTCTGATCGAAAAAGCTTGGTTCGATATCTTCCATCTCCGGCTTCAAGCCGTCATCTCTTCGAGCGATATTAAGAAGGTTGGTGGTCAAGAGCTTCATATTTCGAACTTCATCCAAACTGGATGCAATATTCTCACTCGATTCCATAATGGTCGCTTCAGGCTTTCTAAAAAGCGTTTCGAGGCGATTTTGCAGAACTGCTAAAGGCGTCCTCAACTCATGGGAAGCATTTTCCACGAAAGCCTTTTGCTTTTGCATACTCTCAAGAAGGGGCTTGACGCTGAGACGTGCTAAGAAGAGACTAGCGAATAAAGAGATTCCCCAGAAGCAGATCATGACAAGGGCAATTTGACTTTCGTGCTCTTCACTGGTCTGCTCTAGCTGACTGATATTGGTCATGACAACCGCATACTTGATATCACTATCACTTTCATCATCAGATAAACTCAACTCTGCCATATAGGCCCGGTAACTTTCTTTTTTCCCATAGCTATTTGTAATTTGAAGTTGGGAAACCTTGTTGAGGAGCTTTCGACCAAACGTCACGGTTTTGAAGTTTAAAAACCCATTACCGGTTGTCAAGTTTTCATATTTTTTATTGAGCAAAACAACAGTGGTATTGGATGTGACATCCCCTTTAGGTTCTGATTTATCATGATCTGGGATCATCATCTCATGATCATTATCATCTCCTTTGGTATTTGACTGTCGCTGGTCTCGATAAGCAATCGCTACAAGCGAGTAGGGATCCTGACTGAGAGTCTTGAGGTTTTCATCGACCGTTGTATAGAGACTCGAGCGCATGACCTGGATGATAATCAGGGTCATGGCTGAGAATATCAAAGTAAAGAGCCCAAAATATCGGATGAAGTAGGAAAAATCATCTTCCCCGACGGTTTTCTTAATTCTGGTTAGCATCTTTTAAGATATACCCCACACTGCGCAATGTTTGCAAGTTCTCAACGAAATCAGTACCTTTTAATTTCTTACGGATTTTTGAAACATAGACTTCAACCACTGAGATGGTTGTGTCACTATCAAAGCCCCAGAGACGATCGAAGATCTGGGTCTTTGGAAGGATGACATTTTGGTTTTGAAGGAAATAGACCAAAAGATCAAATTCCTTCCCAAGAAGTTCCACTTCTTTCCCATCCACATAAGTCGAATTGGTAGATAAATTGACCTTCAAATTGCCATAATTGAGGGTATTTTCATTGACCTTTCCTGAGCGCTTCAAGAGAGCTTGAATCCGCATCTTAAGCTCTTCTAGGTAGAAAGGCTTGGTGAGGTAATCGTCTGCCCCTAGCTCAAATCCGTGCCCTTTGTCATCCAGACTTTCTTTGGCTGTCATGATCAAAACAGGGGTTGTCACGCCTTTTTCACGCAATTCTTTCAATACATGGAAACCGTCTTTTTCAGGAAGCATGAGGTCCAGCAAAATCAAATCATAGATCCCACTTTCTGCTTCGTAGAGACCTTCTTCTCCGTCAAAGACCTGCATGACATCCGCAAAATCATCTAAAAAATCAAATACTGAATTTGACAAACCAAGGTCATCTTCGACCAATAGAATTTTAATCATCGTCGTATCCTCTTCTCTTTCGTGAGTGAGTCTTTCTAATCTATTCTTAACCATTATAACACGACTTGCCTTCATTTCCTATAGTTTAGAACCCGGTTTTATGATCAAATTCAGCCTGCCTGAGGGAGGCTAATTCTATGAGTTTGTCGTGTTTTCTTTGTTACTTTGACTATCACTCGTCTTGTTTTTATTTTTTGAATTCTTCTTATTGGACTTTTTAGAGGAACCCTGGTTCCCTTCTTGTCCGCCAGATTGGTTCATGTCATTATCTGGACCATTCCCTTGTGGGCCACCATTGCCTTCTTGTGGCATCTGACCAGGTCCGCCACCTTGTGGGCCGCCTTGACCTTGGCCACCACCTTGAGGTCCGCCATCCTGTGGGCCACCATTTTGCTGGTTTCCTTGTGAAGCATGGCCATTTTGACTATTTTGTTGCTGATTGGATCCTTGGTTCTGACCCGTTTGGACCGGTTGAGAAAATTGTTGGTTATTGGAAGATTGAGAGGCGATGACTCCGACACCAAAGCCGCTTCCAGCACCAACCAACAATCCACCAACTGCTGCCATTCCAATCCACCACTTAGGGCTTCGTTTGAGGACAACCATTTTTTCTTTGGATTCTTGCGTTTCGACTACTTGTTTTGTTTCTTTTTGATTCATCTTTTTACCTTTTATCTTTTTGTACAAGTACTTGTCTTTTAAAATTTAAAGGGAGCTCGATCCTTTAATAAGGCGATTATACTTCAGGAGTCTTAAGCCTGCCTAAATTTTTACTTAAAAAATCCTAAAACAAGCGTGGGCTATTGACAGGTTGAGCCCCTTATTGTAGAATAGTTACCATAAAATAAATACGAGGTTAACTGTTATGAAGAAAATCTTTCCCTTAGTTCTCATCTCCATTGGAGTGGCCATGATCTCCGTCCTATCTCAATTCACCGTTCCTTTTGGGCCTATTCCTTTGACCCTACAGACACTCATGATTGGGATCATCGGGACCATCTATAAACCCAGCCATGCCTTTGTCACAGTCTGCCTTTATTTACTGTTAGGTTTCTTAGGATTCCCAGTATTTGCAGGCGGTGCTGGTGGCGCTTCGCATTTCCTTGGCCCTACTGCTGGTTTCCTCCTCTTCTTCCCATTCCGAGCATGGATCACATCTCTGTTCACGAGTGCTAAATCCAGCATTGTCACTATCTTTTTGGCCAATCTCCTCAGTAGTGCTCTCCTCTTTGTGTCAGGAGCTATCGGCTTTATGCTGGTCACGCATACCGATATCCAAAAAGCATTTGCTTTGGTCGTTGCTCCCTTTATCCTTGCCGACCTCATCAAACTGATCATCATCACGATCACCAGCAAAGCTATTTTTGCCAGCCTCAAACACCACTGGTATTTCAAATAAGATACAAAGGGTACGAACATACTAAAATAAGCAACATCTGAACACAGTTGTTGCTTTTTGTTGTAGGAATATCTCTTTAATTGAACTACTTTTATAATGGATGACTGTTTCATAGAAGAACCTTCTATCTACCCTCCTTCCTTTATTTTTCCTTATAAAGAACTCTCAAGATCAGTAACTGTGTTAGCAAAATCCAGATGATCAGAATAGTGAAGTCAAAAAATGAGACGGGACCATGACTATAGACACTAGCTCGTAGGAGGTTGACAGAAGGGACAAAAGGAAGAACATGGTAGAGATGGTTTATCCAATCTGGAAGACGACTTGCTGGGTACATAATTGGCGAAAACATCAAACCGATCATAAGAATTAACTGAGACATCAACGTGACAATATTGGGAGAAAAAGTATAGGCAATGGCAAATCCAAGACTGATCATTGTAAGACAGATAAGAAATAGGATGAAAACAGCCAGAACAGATACATTTAGGCGGACAGAAAAACGAAAATAGCCCAGTATAACAGAAATGAACACTCCAGGTAAAATAGCAATCATCCACATCCAAAGATCTGCTAAGGAAATCAGAATTCGAGGTATTGGAAGGGCTCGTACATAGTCTACATGTCCTTCTGACTTCGCATTTGCTATAACAGGTGATGAGATAGTACAGCCAATAGAAATAATTCCTATCAGAACTGAACCAGAAGAGAGATAGTAGGCAGCTGTCGTATCAATTTTACCTATCACCAGTGGATAACCAAAAAGAAGTGAAATGGATAACAGAACCTGAGCTAGCGTAAAGAGTAGAAATAGATCTTTTTGACGAAGATAGTTCCAACGAAGTAAGTAAAAAAATTGAGTCATATCAGTTTGTCAACTCCTCTCTATAAAGATCTGAAATGGATATGTTTTTCTGAGTAAGTGACAGATTGAAAATATTCTTTCTATCCAATTCCTGTGTAATTTTTGGTAGCAGTCTCGTTAGCTCCTTCTCTTCTATTTCAATCTGGCAGATCGAACCATTGATAATGGTGTAATCTTGAAATAGAGCTAAGCTGTCTTTATTCCTAAACTCAAAAGATATTTGATACTGTTTTTGATAGGTTATTTGCTGAACTGGTCCTGATTTGATTAACTTCCCATGGTTAAATAAGGCATAGTTGTCAGCATATTTTTCAACTTCTAAGAGATTATGCGTCACGATAATAATGGTATGACCTTTATGCGCTAGCTTCTGTAATAATTGCCATTGTTTTTCACGACGTATTGGATCAACATCGTTCGTGGGCTCATCAAGAAGAATAATGATCGGAGATCCGATCAAAGCCATTGCAAAAGAAGTTAGACGTTTTAAACCGCCTGAGAGATCCTTTCCTTGTTTTGCCCGGTACTCCTTAATTTCCAAGTCGATTAGGAGCTGATCCATTTCCTTTTGTAAATCTAAGCTGTTTAATCCTCTCATTCTTCCAAGCATTTCTATGTTTTGTTCCACCGTCAATTTCTCAAGTGGTGCATACTGTTGCGACATATAGCTCATCATTGAGCGAGCTTGTTTACGATTCTGTACAAAAGAAATGTCTCCATAGCATACATCTCCTTTATCGGGTTTGGTAAAACCAATCATTTGATTTAAGAGGGTGGACTTACCAGCACCATTATGTCCTAAAAAGGCTGTAATTTTAGCAGCTTCTATTTCTAAGGAAATATGGTTATTAGCAAAATGTTGCTTATCGAATGATTTTGTCAAATCTTTAATAGTCAGTGTCGCAAATGTCTTCATCTTATCACTCAAAACTGAGAAGATTGTCCCAGCTTCCTTCATTTTTGATAAGATTATTGTATAATAAACATATGACTTTCCATGGTTTACGTCATGATTTACCATTTAAGTGTCATAATTAGCCAACTCAATTTGATAAGGGGGACTTATGTTAAACGTCGTTATTTGTGATGACTCAACTAGAGATGCTAGTCAGTTAGAACAGTATTTACTTTCTTACGACAAGGTTCCTGTAGAAACAAAACTATATACAAATCCACAAAAAATGCTAGAACAGTTAACAAGGGATACACATTGTGTTTTTTTGGATATTGATATGCCACAAATTACTGGAATTGACCTTGCACGTGAAATTCGTCAGTTCAATCCTTTTATCCCCATTATTTTTGTGACCAGCTATCGAGATTACATGGAACAAGTATTTGAAGTACAGACTTTTGATTACTTAGTAAAACCCATTGAACCCCAAAGGTTAAATAAGGTAGTAGATAGGATCTTGCGTTATTTAGATCTAGGACAAACCATCTTTAACTTCTCATTTGGAAAACAAAGTTACTCTATTCCTTTAAGTGACATTACCTATTTTGAAAAAGATAAGCGTTCCGTTTTTATTTACACACTAGCAGATACCTATAAGTCCTTACTGAAAACTCAAGAAATTTTAGATAAACTACCTGATTATTTTATTCAAATTCATGCTTCTTATATTGTAAATCCCAAATATATAAAAGATTTTGATGCGAAAACAGTAACTATTTTGCTAAATGGAACCGAGGAACATTCACTTCCAATTAGTCGTAAGTTCCAGTCTTCTTTTAAAGAAAAATACTATAACTATCTCAGTGAAAGGAATTTCTAATGCTAATAGGATTGCGGATCATTAGTATCTTGTTTGACTTATTTCTAGCAAGTGTTTTATTTTATGGGCCAATATCCAAAAGTAAACATTCAAAAGAGACACTTTTAGTCCTTTGTTGTTGCTTGCTTTTTCATGTAGCTCTTGTGTTTATATTTTTAGAAAGTCGCGTTTTTTTAGTCAGCAATCTCCTTCTTAGTATTTTAGAATCCTCTCTTGTAGGACTCTATTTTGGCTACTCCTTTCGTGATTCTTCCTTTTGGATATTCTTACAAACAAGCCTGACATTATTAGCCGGAGCTGTCCTCAATCAAGCTATCCAACTATTTCTTCCACTGTCAAAAGTATCGAAAAATTTAGGAATGATTAGTGGTTACCTTGCCATCAGTTTTCTTTTTTCAACTGTGATCACTCTTGTTCTTCGACAGCTATTTCGAACACATCAAAAGTTAAGCATGGCAACATCTAGAAGAAATTGGCTTTATCAATTTATCGTGCCGATTTTATCGATTATTTTTGCCTTTACTGTATCTGCTATTCAAGGGCAAGTATTTGGACCAGATTATCTTTCTGTCATTTCACTCTTGTCTCTTATTGTATTGTCGTTTTCCTCGCTGTATTTTACCTTGCATCTTTCTCAACAACAGCACGCTTATTATCAAAATAAATTGGATAAAGAACAACTTCAATTCCAATTAAGAGAAACACAACAGTCTCAAGAAGAATACCAACGATTGCAAAGTCTTCGGCATGACTTAAAAAATAAACATTTAACCCTCTTGGCACTTCTAGAAGAAAATCCTGATGAGGCTAGAGAGTATCTTCAATCATTAACCGATAGTATTTCAGGAAAACAAACCTTTTACTCCAAAAATCCAACGGTTAATTATTTACTGAATCAAAAACTGCACGATGTGGAAGATGAAATTGAATTGGATATTAACTGCTTTATCCCACAAGAACTATCTATTCAGCCAGATGTTCTAGCTGTTATTCTAGGAAATTGTTTAGATAATAGTATTTCAGCCTGTCTTCGATTGACTGATAAATCAGAGAGAACATTGTCACTAAATATACGTTATTTTCAACAAAATCTATTTATTTCGATCAACAATACCTTTAATGAACAGGAACAAGAGACTCGTAAAACACGTCAAAGAGATGGTTGGGGCTTGCGAAACGTTGATGCCCTAGTACAAGAATACCAAGGAACTATCAAACGATTCAAAGAAAATGGCCATTATAGAACGGAGATCCTCTTACCAAGTCCAGTAAACTAATGATTCTTCTCCTTTGAGGTCTTATTCAGATCATTTATAAAAAAGAGGCTGGGCAAAATCTGTCCAGCCTTTGATGTTAGATAGAAATAACAGTTTGACACATTGGTTGATTGCTCATAGCACTGCTTTGAGGTGACGCAAACAGTATTTCCTTTATCTGCAACCTCCAACACTCTCCCAGACTGTTGTATCTATGCGGGGGTGGAAAAATTGAAAAGAGAGGACTTCTTTCCCACTCCATTAGGATGTAGTTAAACTATCATTAACCAACCTAAATGATGCCCCAAAAATTAAAATAATATATTTTTTAAGTCTCAATCAAATATACACTGAAACTTTCCGCCGTGAGAAAAATGCCTGAAACACAATTGTTTCAGGCACTCGGGAGTTTTGAGAGTAAAACAGTTCGGGGAACTGTTTTAGCCTGAGCCCAAAAATTGAAAAGTGAAGGGGCTCAAAACTAAGTCATGGAACTTCAAAGAAGTTCGCTGACGTCCGTGCTTGCCTAAGGAAAGTTTCAAAGATGACGTTGTCTATATTCTAAGATGCTACAGAATGAATTCTGTAGCATCTTTTTTAAATCTATTTTGTCGCAAGGATAGCAGCTTCAACAGCTGCTTTCTCCCACTCGATAAGATCAATACGAGCAGCAATTTCTTTAATTCCCATCTTGATATTGCGGCTGATCGCCATATCATCCAATTGAGGCTCAAAGAAGGCCTTGTATTCATTTAACCGTTCACGGGTCTTGAAACAGTTAGCTGGGTAGATGACAAACTTATCAAAGCTCATATCACCACCGAGTGCTTTCTTGATCCAATCCCAGTTTTCACGCGCCCAAGTCCAAGTTCTTCCTTGGGTAAAGTCATCGTGCAAGAAGTTGTAGTACCAGCTCATAGCCAAGTCCTGTGGTTTCACCACATCCTTGTTCTTCCACTCCTTCAATAGAGCTTCCAAAGTTTCCTTATCCTTGGTATAAGAAAGTGCAGCCGCCAACTGACGTTTAAAGTTTCCATCAACTGTCTTTACATAGGTATCTAAGTATTGTTGGCTAAGCGCCTTGGTTTCCTGGTGTTTGATTTGGTTGACCAAGATTTGCAAGCGGATGGCAGCTGGAAGTTTTTCCAAATCATCGGCATGCGCTTCAAAGATAGCGCTCGCTTGAGCTTTTGCAGCTTCATCATTGGCCTTGATCATATTAGCAATCATTAGCTGACGAACTTTTTCGTCTTCTTCTGTTTCACCAGGCTTAGCTTCTAGACCCAAGCGTTCAAAGTTGTAACGGTTCAAACGTTTCAACAACTCATGGAAGGCCACTTCTGTTTCAGTTCCTTCATCCACAAAGAGACTGATTCCAGCTAATACGCTCGAAACAGCTGAAACAACCAAGTAGGAACTTTCTTCTGTTAAGTGTTCAATTACTGGCAAGAGGCTTGCATAAGAAATTTGACCACTTTCCGCTAAGAGACGGCGTTCTTGAACCACTTGCAGTTTCGAAGTGCTATCCAAGTTAGCAAGTTCAGCAAGGATGTCTTCCAACAATTCCCCACGGTAGTCACTGATATAGTGAGCTGTGTTTTCTGTATTGAAGCGAAGAGCACCGCTGTTAGCTGCTTTCAAGGCACTGTAGTTTGGAATCTTTAAGACTTCTGTATCCAAGGTATCTGGAATACCTGTCCAGTTGCTATTCAATGGAACAACCCACTTACGGCCTTTTTCTTCTCTTTCTCCGATGAAGAACTGCTCTTGACGGATGATCAAGGTATCGTTCTCCACAGAAGCTGAGACAACAGGGTATCCTGGTTGCTCCAACCAAGAATCCATAAAGGCTGCGACATCACGACCTGAAGCCTGCCCAAGAGCATCCCAAAGGTCACGACCGATGGTATTGCTGTATTGGTGTTTTTCAAAGTAGATCTTCAAGCCTTTACGGAAGGCGTCATCGCCTAACCAACGGCGAAGCATGTGCATGAGACGGCTACCCTTGGCGTAAACGATGGCTGGGTCAAAGAGGGTGTTGATCTCATCAGGGTGTTTGACTTCCACATGGACGGATTGAACGCCATCTGTAGCATCGCGTTTCAAGGCAGCAGGCACACCGGTTGTTTGGAAGTCTTCGAAGATATTCCAGCTTGGTTCGATAGCATCCAAGCTGACATATTCCATCATATTGGCAAAACTTTCATTCAACCAGAGGTCATCCCACCATTTCATGGTCACGAGGTTTCCGAACCATTGGTGAGCCAATTCGTGAGCCACCACCAAGGCTACTGTTTGACGGCTTTGGGCAGTCGAGTTTTCATCTACAAGGAGATAAACTTCACGGTAGGTTACCAAGCCCCAGTTTTCCATCGCTCCTGAAGAGAAGTCTGGAAGAGCGATATGAAGGGATTGAGGGATTGGATACTTAACGCCATAGTAGTCTTCGTAGAATTCAATAGCACGAACGGCAATATCTAATGAGAAGTCCAAATTTTCTAATGGGTGAGCTTTTGTTGAGTAGACTCCGACAAGGGTTCCATTCTTAGTCTTAGCTGTCACTCCTTGGAGGTCTCCAGCCGCAAAGGCCAAGAGGTAAGAAGACATGCGAGGAGTTGTGTCAAACTTCCAAATACCTGTTTCTTTGCGGTTTTCCACATCAATTTCAGGCATGTTTGAAAGAACGATTTCTCCTTCTTCTTGGTCAAACTTCACAGCTAAATCAAAGGTTGCTTTGGCTTCAGGCTCGTCCACACTTGGAAAAGCTTCACGCGCAAAATGGCTCTCAAACTGAGTAGAGATTACTTCCTTCTTCACACCATCTACTGTGTAGTAAGAAGGATAAATTCCTGTCATATTGTCTGTGATCTTACCAGAATAGGTCAAGGTAATCGTTACTTGTCCTGTGCCTTCCAATTCAACATAAACCGCTTCATTAGCATCATCAACCGTAAATGGGCGGGCTTGACCTGCTACTTCTACTGTTTCGATGGTCAAATCCTTTTGGTGAAGCGAGATGCGAGTCTCTTTTGCTTCTCCGTTAATGGTCACTTTCCCTGAGAAAGTTTTACTAGAGCGGTTCAAATCCAAGAATAGATCGTAGTGCTCAGGTACAAATGTATCAATAAAATGTGCAACTGCTTGCATAATTTCCTCCTTTAAATGTTTCACGCTTTTCCAATCAAAAGCCCTAATAAAACTATTTTATCACAAAGTTGGGATAAAAGAAAAGACAAGCATGACAATGCCTGTCTGATATCGAAAAGACTCCATGATCTTACATTTCGATAATTTTACCTGTCTCGAAGTAAACCACCCATTCACAGATGTTTTTTGCATAATCTCCGATACGTTCCAAGAAGTTGATCACTTGGAAATAATCCCGTCCTGTCACGATGGACTCAGGATTTTTCCGAATTTCTTCTGTTGCTAATTCTTGGATGCTATCGAAGTAACGGTTGATGACTTCGTCTCGTGTCGCAACTTCATAGGCCAAATCCACATCGCCTTTGAGGTAAACATCTAGTGTCGCTTCGACAAAATCTTTGACTTCACGGCCCATCTTGCTGATCTCTTCCTCAACAGATTGGATGCGGACTTCCCCTTTCATGCGAATCGTTGCCTTGGCAATTGATACTGCGTGGTCCCCCATCCGCTCTAAGTCGGAGACCGCTTTTAAGACAGTCATCACGATACGAAGGTCTTGTGAAACGGGCTGTTGAAGGGCAATAATCTCAAAAGATTTGCGCTCAAGCTTCACTTCGTATTCGTTGATCTCCGCATCATCTTCAATAACTTGGCGGGCCAATTCACGGTCATGGGTCACAAAAGCGCGGACCGTACGGTTGATCTGACTCAACACTTCATTTCCCATTGCATAAAACTGGTTATGCAACTTCTCTAAATCTTCTTCAAATTGAACTCGTAACATTTTATTTTCTTCCTATCCAAATTTACCGGAGACATAGTCTTCTGTTTCTTTCTTAGCTGGGTTCAAGAACATTTCATTGGTGTCATTGTACTCAATCAAATCCCCATCCAAGAAAAAGGCTGTTTTATCGGAAATCCGACTTGCTTGTTGCATGGAGCGTGTCACCAAAAGCATGGTGTAGCGGTCTTTTAGTCCATACAAGGTTTCTTCAATCTTCCCAGCTGAAATTGGGTCCAGCGCTGAAGTTGGCTCATCCAAAAGAATAATCTTTGGACTGGTCGCAAGAACCCGCGCCACACAGACCCGCTGCTGTTGACCACCGGAAAGTCCGATAGCCGAATCATGCAGGCGATCCTTGACTTCATCCCAGATGGAAGCGCGTTTCAAAGAGGTTTCAACTGCTTCATCCAAGACAGCCTTGTCCTTGACACCATTAATCATCAATCCGTAGGTCACATTATCATAAATGGACATTGGGAAAGGATTGGGCTGTTGGAAGACCATTCCGATTTCCTTACGCAATTCGACCGTATCGGTCCGTGGTCCGTAGATATTATGTCCATTGTAGAGGATGGTTCCTGTGGTAGTGACCTCATGGTTGAGGTCGCCCATACGGTTAATAGCTTTTAAAAGGGTAGATTTTCCTGATCCTGAAGGACCAATCAAGGCTGTAATCTCCTTTGGAGCAAAGTCCAAGGAGACGCTATTTAGAGCCTTCTTTTTATTGTAATAAACCGACAAGTCCTTGACTTGCAAAATTGGTTCTGTCATTCTATTTTCCTTTTTGTTGTCATTTTACTTTATCCAAAGTGACCAGATACATAATCGTTGGTCGATTGCAATTTCGCATTTTGGAAAATATTCGAAGTCTTATCGTACTCGATGAGGTTTCCAAGGTAGAAGAAACCGGTATAATCACTAGCACGGGCTGCTTGTTGCATGCTGTGGGTCACGATGACAATGGTATAATTCTTCTTCAACTCAAGCATGGTTTCTTCTAATTGAGCTGTCGCGATCGGATCAAGCGCTGAAGCAGGCTCATCCATGAGTAAGATATCTGGCTTCACAGAGATAGCCCGCGCGATACAGAGCCGTTGCTGTTGGCCACCTGAAAGTGTCAAGGCTGATTTATGAAGGTCATCCTTGACCTGATCCCACAGAGCTGCCTGTTTCAAAGAAGTTTCGACCAATTCGTCCAAGATCTTCTTGTCTTTCACCCCAGCGCGTTCATGCGGGAAGGTGATGTTTTTATAAATCGATTTGGCAAAAGGATTGGGCCGTTGGAAAACCATCCCAATATGCTTACGCATTTCATAAACATTGATATCTGGACGATTGACATCGATTCCTTCATACCAAATTTCACCCGTTACACGCGCAATATCGATGGTATCATTCATCCGGTTCAAACTACGGAGGTAGGTTGATTTCCCAGATCCTGAAGGACCGATCAAGGCTGTAATTTTATTCTTTTCAAACTGCATGTCGACGCCTTTAATGGACTCGTTCGTTCCATAATAGACATGCAAATCTTTGGTCGATAGGACCACCTTTTCTTCAGGAAAAGTAATGATGTGTCTCTCATCCCAATTGTATTTTGACATTTCTTCTCCTTTAAGCAGATGTTAGTTTTTTATGGAGGTAACTTCCGAGTTTGCGCGCTCCAAAGTTAAAGATCAAGATAAAGATCAAAAGAACGGCGGCAGAACCGGCTGAGACTTCGATCGAGTCTGGAATGGTTCCTTCACTGTTGACCTTCCAGATATGGACAGCCAAGGTTTCAGCCTGACGGAAGATCGAAATTGGACTGGTCACACTAAAGATATTCCAGTTTGACCAATCAAGGGCTGGAGCCGATTGACCTGCTGTATAGATCAAGGCAGCGGCTTCCCCAAAGATCCGTCCAGAGGCCAAGACAACCCCAGTGATAATACTTGGAAGAGCTTCTGGTACCACGACATGAATCACAGTTTCCCAGCGAGACAAGCCCAGTGCTAGACCTGCTTCGCGCTGCGTATGGTGGACGTGTTGCAAGCTATCTTCGATATTGCGAGTCATCTGTGGCAGGTTAAAGACGGTTAAGGCCAAGGCCCCTGAAATGATCGAAAATCCATATTTGAACTGAACAACGAAGACCAGGTAACCAAAGAGACCTACAACGACAGATGGCAAAGAAGACAAGATCTCAATACAGGTACGAACCAAATTGGTCAAGCGACCTTTTTTAGCATACTCAGAGAGGTAAATCCCAGCTCCAAGAGAAAGTGGGAAGGAAATCACCAAGGTAATGACCAAGAGGAAGAAGGAATTATACAATTGAATTCCGATCCCTCCTCCTGCTTGGTAAGAAGAGGATTTCCCAGTCAAGAAGTGCCAAGATACATGAGGCAAGCCACGGACCAAGATATAAAGGATCAATGAGGCAAGAATCGCAACGATGATCCCTGAAATAGCATACAGCACTCCTGTGGCAATTTTATCCATTCGTTTAGCGTGCATAGTTCTTCTTACCTCTTTCTTTCGTAATCAGTTTAATCACACTGTTAAAGGCAAGACTCATGAGGAGCAATACCAAGGCAAGTGACCAAAGAACATTGTTATTGACCGTACCCATGACGGTATTTCCGATTCCCATGGTCAAAATAGAGGTGAGGGTGGAAGCTGGTGTTGTGAGCGAGGTTGGTACCACTGCTGAGTTTCCGACCACCATCTGGATCGCCAAGGCTTCCCCGAAGGCACGCGCCATACCAAAGACAACCGCTGTAAAGATTCCAGAGCGAGCTGCCTTGAGCGTGACATGCCAAATGGTTTGCCAGCGTGTCGCACCCATAGCCATACTAGCTTCCCGATAATGACGGGGCACAGCTCGGAGGCTATCGGTCGTCATAAAGGTAACAGTTGGCAGGATCATAACAAAGAGGACAAAGACCCCTGAGAGGATCCCAAAACCAGTCCCACCAAAGAGACTACGCGTAAATGGGACGACCACTTGAAGGCCAATAAATCCGTAAACAACTGAAGGAATCCCCACTAGGAGCTCAATCGCTGGTTGCAAGAAACGAGCTCCTTTAGGAGAGACTTCTGTCATGAAAACTGCTGCACCAATGGCAAACGGCGTTGCCAAGAGGGCAGAAAGCAAGGTTACAATAAAGGAACCTAGAATCATTGGCAGGGCTCCGAATTCCTTTGCAGCAGGATTCCAAGAGCTCCCAAATAGAAAACTAAAGATATTGACTTTATTGACAAAGAAAGTCGATAAACCTTTTTGGGCCACGAAAATCAAAATCATGGCAACGACGACAACAATCAAACTCATACATAGAAAGGTAATGGTTTTCCCAAATTTTTCTAGGCGGGAGTTTTTTGATTTCGTCAGCATTTTTTTTGCTACTTCGTTCATTTTTTACCTAATTCTTTTATTTTTTTGTCACATTCCCTTTTAAATCACGGGTGACTTTCATATCATTGATTGGGATATAGCCCATCTTACCAACAACCTTTTGCTGGATCTCTTCGGTCATCATGTAGTCAATGAATTTTTTAGACAACTCATTGGGTTTTCCTTTGGTATACATGTGTTCATAAGACCAGATTGGCCAGTTATTGTTGACAACATTGGCTTTGGTTGGTTCATAACCGTTAAGCTTCATGGTTTTGACACTGCTATCCAAGTAGGTAAAGGCCAGATAAGAGATGGCTCCTGGAGTCTGGGAAACGATATTTTTCACCATTCCATTAGAATCTTGCTCTTGGGCCTGCTTGGGTTGTTTGCCATCCATGATGATGGCATCAAAGACAGCACGGCTACCAGAACCTACTGCCCGGTTCACAATTGTGATCTCAAGATTTGGTCCTCCCAATTGCTTCCAGTTGGTATATTCACCCGTAAAAATCTTTCGCAATTGCTCAGTTGTCAAATTATCGACTGAGATATTTTTATTGGCAATGATCGCTGTCCCTGCTACGGCTACCTGGTGATCAACTAGACTAGAAGCATCAATCCCAGATTTTTCCTCGGCAAAGAGGTCACTATTTCCGATATCCACAGCGCCTGATTGAACTTGTGAAAGTCCTGTACCAGAACCTCCTCCTTGCACATTCACAATTTTACCTGGATGTTCCTCAATGTAGCGGTCCACTACTCCCTCAACTAGAGGTTGTAGGGCAGTCGAGCCAACAGCTGTAATAGACTCTCCACGATTGATCCAAGAAGCACAAGCAGATAAGCTTCCTGCTAATGCGATCGTCGCTAATCCTAAGACTAACTTTTTAGACGTTTTCAAATCATGTCTCCTTGATATTTCACTATTTCACTTATGATTTTGACAAGTTTTTTTCAAAAAAACCTGTACTTCCACTATATCATAGAACGGGTTCTTTGCCCAGCATTTTACCTAAAACGAAGCCCCTTTGGATAGAAATTTTTCAGGGTCTGTCCGGTCACTTTGGCAAAGCCCAAACCATTGCCTTCAACAAGGACCTGGTACCATCCATTTGGATGCGTTTCCTTCAATTGGACCGTCTCTCCCGCCACATAATGAACAAAGTCCTCAGGCGTGATCGAAACGGTCTCTTTGACCTCACTCGGTCTCAATGCTAGGCCAAGGGCAAAACTAGGTTCAAATCGATTTTTCTTGAAGGTCCCTAGGTGCAAACCATTTCGGGCAATTTTTACTTTGCGCAAATCTGGTAAACCAAGTGGAACCAAGTAGAGTTCATCTCCAAAAGTTTCGAGGACACCTTCTAGAGTGATCTTCAAGTGTTTCTTAGCAAACTCCTGCCACCATTTCTTTTGCTCCGCAGATAATTGGTCCTTTTTGGAAGGGATTTTGGCAGGACGATTCTCTCCTAGATAACGGAACTTAGCAACAAATTGTCCCTCCCCTTTAAAGAGATGAGGATACATACGCGCGGTTTCTGGATAGTCAATGCCTTCTGCCATACCATTGATCTTCTCGATCGTTTCCAGCTCCAGATCATAGTTTTCCAAAAGCCAGGATACGATCTCTTCATTTTCCTCTGGAGCCCAGGTACAGGTTGAATAAACCAAAGAACCACCTGGGACCAACATCTTGAGAGCATCCTCTAAAATCTCTCTTTGAAGAAGACTACACTCTCGAGGATAATCGACAGACCAATAGTCCATGGCATCTGGTTGCTTGCGGAACATCCCCTCACCTGAACAAGGGGCGTCTAGTACAATCAGATCAAAAAAGCCTGAGAAAACTTTGGCCAGACGATCGGCAGACTCATTGGTTACCAATACATTTCGGGCACCAAAGCGTTCTACATTCTCTACAAGAATTTTCGAGCGGCCCTTGTGGATTTCATTGGAGACCAAGAGTCCCTGATTGTCCAAATAAGACAAGAGTTGGGTGGTCTTTCCCCCAGGAGCCGCGGCCAAGTCTAAGACCTTCATTCCAGGCTTTGGCTGAGCGACTTGGGCCACTATCTGTGCAGCTGGCTCTTGCGAATAGACCAAACCCGTTGCGTGCTCGATGGATTTTCCTGAGACCTTTCCATAATGGCCCCAAGGGGTATTAGGAATCGGATCATCAAATGCTTTTTGAGTTTCTTTCAAGGGATTAGTGCGAAAGGCTGCTACTGCTTCTTGATCAAAGGTCGCAAAAAAAGCAGCAGCATCCTCACCTAGAAGATGCTGGTATTTTTCTTTAAAACCATTGGGAAAATTCATTTAACTTCTCCCTTTCTTAAGATAGGTTTGAATTTCTGTTAACTTCACTTTTGGAACCATCATAATGGGCTCCACTGAATGGTAATTGGGTTTATCTCCATTTAGATTTAAAACGGTATAGCCCAACTGTTCCCCCATGATCGCAGCTGCGGCATAATCCCAGGGCCAGATGTAGCTAAAATAAGCTAGAATCCCACCTGAGAGAATTTTTGAAAAACTAATACCGGCACTTCCGTAGACCCGAATGCCAAGAGAATCCATACCAAGATCGGCCATGCCCCAGTCATTTTTCTCAAGCATGCCGACATTTGAAGCAATCAAAAAGTTTTCCAGAGGTTGGTCCACAAAGGGCGTCAGTTCAACCTCATTGCGATAAACAGGGAATTCTCCGCCCCCGTAAAAAAGGTGATCTCGCATCACATCGTAGATCAGGCCAAACTGACCAATTCCGTCTTCAAAATAGGCCACCATCACCGCAAAATCTTCCTTTTGGGTCACAAAATTATTGGTCCCATCAATAGGATCAATCACCCAAACGGATCCTTCTGAAATCGGTGAGCGAAGGCCATCTTCCTCCGCAAAAATCCGATCTTCTGGGTAGCGATGTGTGATTTTTTCAACCAAATCCTTTTGAACTTGTTGGTCCATCTGGGTTACTAAATCTGTTGGCCCAGTCTTTTTTGAGATCATCAAGTCATCATGGAGATGAAGACGCAAATAGTCTCCAGCCTCTAAAACGATTTGTTTGGCAAACTCTAACTTATTCTTCAAGAGAAAACCATCCTTCCTCTTTTTGCTTTGCAGCCTGGGTCGCACGATAGAGAGAATAACCGCTCACTTCTTCGAACTCCCGTCCAAGACGCTTTTCTTCTCCGATACTAGGAACGACCTTCTTAAAAGCCCGGTAGGCTTCCATGTATTCTTTGGCTTCTACCTTACTTTCATAGGCTTCTTCAACTTTATTGAAAAAAGAAAGCACTGAAGCAAGCTCTTCAGTGCTCCACGATAAGTCCAGTGGGTAACTATAATTTTTTTGCATTCGACATACTTCTTAGTTTATTTCTGCTCTTAGAGTGGCAGAGCGTAACTCTTGTTTGCGATAACTCCGTGGCAAGAAGGCCCGAATTTCATCTTCGTTAAAGCCAATCTGCATGCGTTTGTTATCTAAAATAATCGGTCTCCGCAAGAGACTAGGATTTTCCTCAATCAGATGGATCAAGGCCGAGATGGATAAATCTTCAACATCAACATCCAATTTTTGAAAAATTTTTGAACGAGTTGAAATAATGTCGTCTGTTCCGTTTTCGGTCAAGGCCAATATACTTGTCAACTCCTGTTTGCTCAAAGGACTTGTCATAATATTGTGTTCTTTAAATGGAACATCGTGCTTTTTTAACCAAGCCCGAGCTTTTCGACATGATGTACAACTCGGTGATAAAAATAATGTAATCATGTGGTTCACTTCTTTTTTTATATATAACTATCTGACTCTATTATACAAAAAAAATAGGTGCTTGAAAAGCGCTTTTTTGATTTCTCGACGATTTTTCTGGATTTCAGTGGAAAAAAGAAATCCCTTTCATTATTCTCAAGAAGAGGCCCGAAAAAAAGAGGCTGGGACAAAAGTCCTAGCCTCTCAATTATTTTTAGATTGTCAAGCAAGACGCAGTGGTTGAGTGGGCTCTACTACGCTGATTTCATCAGCTTTTACAGCCCTACTCAACTGTGCGGAGGTGGGACGACGAAATCGAATTCTAACGAATTACCGATTTCTGTCCCACTCTCTTGGTCCAGTTTCGTGAAACTGCTTCATCTTCTTCTAGTTGCGCCACTAGTTGATCAATCCCATCGAATTTGACCATTTCTCGAATCTTATCTAACCAGCGAATGGTCAAGGTATGACCGTAGATATCTCCTGTAAAATCAAAGAGATTGACTTCGAAACGAAGCTCTTTCCCATCAAAGGTGACATTTTTCCCGACAGAAGCCATCCCACGGTATGTCTGCCCTTTAAAATCGACATCAACTACATAAACCCCATCTGATGGTAGATAGGTCCGATCAATCGGTGCTAGATTAGCGGTAGGATAGCCAATGGTACGGCCACGCGCATCTCCGTGCACGACGATTCCCCTACTGGATAAAGGGTGACCAAGTAGACAGGCAGCTTCGTGGACGCGTCCTTCTAGGACAGCCTGACGAATGCGGGTCGAACTAATCTTTTCCCTCTGATCCAATACAGGAGAAATGACTTCCACTTGACCATCAAAATAATCAGCTAAGTCAGAGGCAGTTTTCTTATCAGAGCCAAAACTATAATCAAATCCAGCAATTAAAACTCGGGCTCTCAAGGCTTTGACAAATTGATCGACAAATTCTTTGGCAGTTTTAGAAGCAAAATCGGTCGTAAAATCAATGAGAAAGAGCTCATCTACTCCTAGTTCGTTTAATTTTTGGAACCGATCCTCAGGACTTTGCAAATGGAGTAACAATTCTGGTTGGTAGCGAACAAAGGCTAACTTAGGAGATTCAGGAAAGGTTAACAAAGCGACCTTCAAGCCTTTTTCATCCGCGATCTGACGCGCCTTTTTAAAAAGTTCTTGATGCCCCAGATGCAGGCCATCAAAGTAGCCCAGAACCAAAACTGTCTCATTCTCCAAATGGATCTGGTTAGCAGTAGTAATCGTACGAATATTCATGAATTTATTGTAACACACTTTCTGTTAGAAAGACTTTTCGAGGTTTGTAAAGTTCTTCTCTTTTTTCTAAAATGGCTACCAATTTTCCTTGGTAAAAAGCAGCTAACTCTTTGGAGTCACTCTCAACTGGAATAAAGCGTCCCACTTGGACTTCACCGACCTCTTCGACTGTCAGCTCTACTTTTTCCAGATCCCCGGTGCCAATTTCAAGTGGATGAAGGAAGCTCAAATCTCCTTGGGCTACTTTTTCAGCCACTTCTTCTAAGGTCAGGGCCTCTTCCAGTGACAAACCGGCAGCACTGGTCCGTGTCAGATGAGACATATGGGCTGCGTAGCCCAGTTTCTGACCAAGGTCCACCGACAAGGTCCGGATATAGGTGCCCTTACTGCATTTAACCCGGAAACGAAAACGGGCTAGACTTTCTTCATAGCTAATCTCACTGGTGCGCGTGAATTCATATATGGTTACCTGCCGTACAGGGCGTTCCACTTCTTCTCCTACCCGCGCATATTCATAGAGCTTACGTCCATTGACTTTGACCGCTGAATACATAGGTGGTACTTGCTCGATTTCTCCCACCATTTGGGCAATCATGCGATCGACCTCTGCTGCATCTAAAGGGGCTTCCACTGGAGTCCGCTCTACGACTTCCCCACTGGCATCCTCCGTCGTGGTAGAAAATCCCAAAGTGATTTCTCCTTCATAGACCTTGCCTTCATCTTGCATGAATTCGACCATCCGGGTCGCCTTTCCAACTGCTATCGGAAGCACTCCCACCACATCCGGATCCAGCGTTCCCCCATGGCCGATCTTCTTAGTTCCTAAAATTTTTCGCAGTTTAAAGACCACATCATGTGAGGTCATGCCTGCTTCTTTTTTTACATTGATAATTCCGTCCATCTGTTTTGCTCTTTCTAACTGATTGTGTGACCATCCGGGCCACCGACCCTTTATTATACCACGAAATGAGACTTCTTGTCCCTCTTTCCCACTTCCCATGAGCTTCTAAAAAATCCCGTAGCAGATTTCAGACTTTTTAAAATGGGTTTGATACAATAGAAAGCGAAAGAAGGTGTAACATATGTTAATGTATGATATTATTGTGATTGGATTTGGTAAAGCTGGTAAAACACTTGCAGCGAAATTATCAAGCCAAGGAAAAAAAGTCGCTCTGATTGAAAAGAGCAAATCTATGTACGGTGGTACTTGTATCAATATCGCTTGTATTCCCACCAAGACCTTGATTGTTGCAGCAGAAAAAGGCTTGGATTTTGAACAAGCCATGAATGAGAAAAATGCTGTCACCACTCGTCTCAACGGAAAGAACTATGCAACTATTGCTGGAACCGGTGTAGACATTATCGACGCGACGGCTCGTTTCGTTTCTAACAAGGTCATCGAAATTCAAGCTGGAGATGAGAAGGAAGAATTGACAGCTGAAACCATTATTATTAATACTGGTGCTGTGCCAAATGTCCTTCCGATCCCAGGTTTGGCTGAAAGTAAATTTGCCGTGGATTCAACCGGTATTCAACGTTTGGAAAACCTACCTAAACGCCTGGGTGTCCTTGGTGGTGGACCTATCGGATTGGAATTTGCTCATCTCTATAATACCTTGGGCAGCCAAGTAACGGTATTGGATGCTTCTGAAACATTCTTGCCACGGATCGAGCCAAGTATTGCAGCTCTTGCAAAAAGCTACCTTGAAGAAGATGGCATTCAATTCTTGCAAGGCGTTCATACCCAAGAAATCAAAGATGGCCAAAACAGCTTAACGATTGTCACAGATAAGGGAGACTTCGAGTTTGATATCCTTCTCTACGCAACAGGACGTAAACCAAACACAGCTGGACTTGGTCTTGAAAACACAGATATCCAAGTCACTGATCGTGGAGCGATCCAAGTCAACCGTCATTTGGAAACCAGCGTCCCTGGTGTCTTTGCAGTTGGCGATGTCAATGGTGGTCCTCAATTCACCTACATGTCACTCGATGACTTCCGCATTGTCTTCAACTACCTTACAGGCGATGGTAGCTACAATCTCGAAACTCGTCACAATTATGCGACAACACTCTTTATTGCTCCTCCACTGGCCCAAGTCGGCTTGACCGAGCAAGAAGCACGTGACAAAGGACTTCCAGTTGCTGTTAAAGAATTGCCAGTTGCTGCTATGCCACGCGGACACGTCAATGCAGACCTTCGAGGGGCCTTCAAAGCCGTGGTCAACCCAGAAACTAAAGAAATTCTTGGGGTGACGCTCTTTGGAGAAGCTGCAGGCGAAATCATCAACCTGATCACCATGGCCATGGACAACAAGATCCCTTATACTTACATCGCAAAACAAATCTTTACCCACCCAACCATGGCAGAAAACCTAAACGATCTCTTTGCGATTTAACTAACATAAAAAAGAGGCTGGGACAAAAGTCCTAGCCTCTCAATTATTTTTGGATTGTCGAGCAAGACGCAGTGGTTGAGTGGG